>CAZFNT010000013.1:4971-5960 GCA_964520315.1 uncultured Gemmatimonadota bacterium | reverse complement strand
TCGGCCATCTTGAAAAGAGTTTTGCTCAATGCTGCGGGGGAAGATGTCGCCTCACGCTGCAAGGTCACGAGCGTGAGCAGTCGTATCCTATCAGCGTTCCCCGTGCCGAGCTCGTCGCGAATGTACCTGGTGATGTCGTCGTAGATCTCCTGTTCAGCCGGGCCGGCCCGCAAGTGGTAGATCGCCGCTCGCCGCGGCGGCAGCTTGATGCCGACGGTGCTGCGTCGATTCCGGATCATCACTTCGGAGAGCACCCGCTTCAGCTCATCGGTGCGCGACGGAAGCCGCGGGTCTTGTTTCGACACATGTGTCTTGCGAAAGTTCCGCACCGTTCCCAGAATCCCGGGCTTGAGAATCGTCAGCAACGAGTAGAGCTCGGTCAAATCGTTGTGCACGGGCGTTGCCGTGAGAAGAAGAACATATTTCTTCTTGATTCTGTTGACGAAACGGAATCGTCTCGTTGCGCGATTCTTGAGTTTATGCGCCTCGTCGACAATCAACAAATCGTACCTATTCCCGAGAATCCGTCGTGAGTTCCGGTCGGATTGCGCTGTCGAAAGTGATGCCAATATGCGATCGTCGCCCCAGTCCCCTGGAGCTCGTGCGATCGCGAACTCCTCGTTAAACTTGTCTCTCATCTCTTCTTGCCACTGCGTAACGACTGAAGCCGGCGTGAGGATCAACACATTGCGAACGAGCCCCCGCAGCAGCAACTCCTTCATCACCAGGCCTGCCTCGACGGTCTTGCCCAGCCCGACTTCGTCGGCCAAGAGCGCCTGACCTCGCATCCTCTGCAAAGTGTCTTTCGCCGCCCGCACTTGATGCTCGAAATGCAGAATGTCGACCTCGTCTAGAGCGATCAGCGTATCGAAACCAGGAGTGATATCATGGTGGGCCGCCGCGAGGCGAAGACGGAAGAGATCGATATCAGGCGACATCGCTCCGGAAAACACATCGGCATAGGCACGATCTATCGCGACACTCGGCTC
>CAZFNT010000013.1:0-4961 GCA_964520315.1 uncultured Gemmatimonadota bacterium | reverse complement strand
GCCGGCTTCTTGCAATTGGCCTGGACATGGCCGGGCTCGCCGCAACGAAAGCACTCGCTACGAGTTTCAGGGTCCAGCCAGGCGCAGACGGGGCAGCGTCTGCCGAGAACCGGCGGCGCGAGATCGACCGCTCGCTCGGCCGGCGAGGGCGGATCGCGGGGGATTTCCAGCCACTCGAAACGTTCACCGGCTCTCATGCTTCGGCCGAGGCCCGTCGGGCTCGACCCCGCGCCCAAGCACGAAGAGCGGAAACTTCGTGATCCATGGTGCGGGAGAGAGGCGCGGTCGCATCGAGGTTGTGCAATATGTCGTCGTCAGCAAGGGGACGTTTCGCCTGGAACGCGTCGAAAAGACCGCCGACGATCGACTCCTCGATTTCAGCGCCGCTAAACCCCTCGCTTGCTCCCGCGAGGCGCGCGAGATCGAAGCTCTCCGGGTTGCGATCCCGGGCACGAAGATGGATCCGGAAGATCGCCTCTCGCTCCGAGGCCGTCGGCAGATCCACGAAAAAAATCTCGTCGAATCTGCCCTTTCTCATGAGCTCGGGAGGGAGCTGCCGTACATCGTTTGCGGTCGCGACTACGAAAACCGCACGCCGCTTCTCCTGCAGCCAGGTCATGAAGGTACCGAACACCCGCGCGGCCGTGCCAGCATCGGAGTAGTTCGATGATCCCGTACCGGCGAAGCCCTTCTCGACTTCGTCGATCCACAGAATGACCGGAGCGATCGACTCCGCGGTTCTTATGGCGAGACGCATGTTCTCTTCGCTCGATCCGACCGTGCCGGAGAAGACGCGCCCCACATCGAGACGCAGGATCGGCTGCCCCCATTGCGCGGCGATCCCCTTGGCCGTCAGCGATTTCCCGCAGCCCTGCACCCCAACGAGCAACACCCCCCGCGGCGCGGGCAGCCCGAACTCGCGGGCGCGCTCGGAGAGTGCGTCTCCACGCTTTCGGAGCCAGTCCTTGAGCTGGCCGAGGCCGCCGACCTGGTCGAGTGTCGCGTCGGGATCGTAGTACTCCAAGATCCCCGACTTGCGGATAATCTGTTTCTTCTCTTCGAGCACGGAGTCGACCGCCGATCCGTCTACCGAGCGTGCGCGCACGACCGCCTTGGCCATCGCGTTTTCGAACTCACCCAGCGTGAGCCCCTGCGCGGCGCGAATCACCGCCTCCCGCGTCAAACGGGGCAGATCGACTCGCACATCCCCTCGCTCGTGCAGCCACCCGAGCAGGTCGTCGAGCGCGCGCCCCAACACCTCACGATCGGGTAGCTCGTGATCGACCACTTCGATCTCCTTGGCCAACTCGGTCGGCAGCTTGAGAACCGGAGAGACCAAGAGAATCGAGACCGGGCGCGTGCGCAGCGCCGCCACGAGATCGCGAAGCTTGCGGATGATCCGAGGGTCGTTCAAGTAAGGATGGAAGTCGAGCAGCACGACCATCCGCTCCTGGTCTTCGTTCGCGAGCTCGTCGAGAACGACTCGAGGATCGGTGGTATCGGGACCGCGGCGCGCCGCCGGCACCGGAGCCTTGCGGCCATCACGCCGCAGCCCGTCGGTCGATGTCCAAATCCACACCTCTTTCGAGACAGTCGTTGCGACCTGCCGGATCGATTCGAGGACACGCTGCTCCTCGAACGAGACCACGTACATGAGGGGGTATCGCGCGCGGATTGAATCGACGAGGTGAGAGATCAGGTTGTTCATCGCTTTTTCGCAAGCCTCGAAATCGGTCGCCACTCGTCGCCCTCTCTGAAGAGCTTGGAGAGAAAGGCGTGATACCGATCGGCGTTTCTGGGGACAAGCCTCCGGGGGGCCGGATAGCCGAGCGGATTCGGCTCATAGCGCCAGATACCGGCAACCTCGAGCTGCTCCGGAAGGCGGTCGATCGCGCTCTCCATGAGAGGCCATGAGAGCGCGGGGCAGGCTGCGCGCCTACGCAGGGGACTCAAGAAAGAGCGCATTCGATGCCGGTCGAGCATCCACTGGCTCTTCGCCACCGGTCGAGCGAAATCGAACCAATGCGGTCGCTCGGGGTCGATCATCGTGGGGCCGAGGCTCAGCCGAATATGGCGATCCCGGCAGCCTAGGTATGAAGGGTATTCGCCGTAGTCGGCACAGGCCTGCACATCGCGCCCCTCCGAGAGCACGTGGTCGACATGACAATCGGTGAACGCGTCGATGTCGCCCCGATCGGCGGGCCATCCACCAAGATGCGCCTGCACACCCGGCCAGTCGCCCGCCAGACGCCAGAGAGAACGGAACTCCGCCAAGTCCCCAGCACGGTAGGTATTGCGGTAGATGCAACCACCGCGTTCGTCGAGCATACGGACCGCTCCGGGGTGCTCGGCATGGAGGGCGATCGCCTCATCGATCCCACGCACGTCGATCCTCCTGAAATCAAGAACGACGTACCAGCCCCGATCCACGGGGGACCAGGTCGCGTCTGATTCGATCCGGGCGTCGTCGGGCGTTTCCATCTGCCTTCAGAGGATACGCTTCCCAGCGCGACGCTCAAAGATCCACGCGGATCTCCAGCTCGCTGACCTTGCCGATGTCGTCGAGGGGAAGACGTGCCCGCCCACGTCTATCGGTGACCAGGACAGCCACCACTTCGGCGTTCGAAGCGCGCGACATCGTCACCGCCACGCCGGCGGCCGCCCGCCCTTTCCTGCTCGCCCGAATGAGGAGGATTCCGTCTCGCACGCTCAGCAGAAGTGCGGAGTCCCGGTCGAGATCGAGTTCCGTCGCCGCCGAAGAGCCCGACTCGGATTCCCCTCCCCGGAGGCCGCTCACGGCCAGTTGCCGCAGTGGCGTGCCCCTCTCCTCGGCGAATACCGGCGTCGGCCCGAGCCGGAGTCGAACGACCCGACCCGTCGAAGGCTGAGCGTGCTCTTGAAGCAAAACCGACCAGACATCTTCACTCATGCTAATCGGTTCCCACTCTCGCGGCTCCGGCTCGGCCACCCGCTCGAAGAGCTCCATGATTTCGAGTCTGCAAGAGGAGCACTGGTCGATGTGGGCGCCGACACCGGCGGCTGCGTCGGGTCCCCGGTGCACATAGGCAGCCAAAGCCTCGGGGGCGGGACAGATCGATCGGGTGCCGTTCATGTGATCATCTCCGACTGCTTGCCGGGAACCAGGGACAGGCCGGACCTGGAGTCATTCCGTTTCCAGATGCCGCGCAGCCGCGCGATGGCGCGATGACGCCGCCACGTGACAGTGTTCGTAGGGATTCCGAGTCGCTCGCCGATCGTTCGATCGACCGCCCCCTCCCAGAAGTAGAGCCGAACGATCTCGCGATCGACCTCATCCGGGAGCTTCGCGACGAGTCCTCGCGCCATTCGACCGAATGTCTTGCGTTCGTGAACCCTATCCGGCCGGGCGCCGAAATCCGAAAACCACATGCCGAGTCGGTGCGGCATCGAGTCGCCTTCGGTCAACGTTTCCGCAAGATTCGGCTGCCCGTCCCCGCCGACGAATGCGTCCATGGACAACTGGCGCCGCACATCGCGTCTCTTTCGACTCAGCCTACGGTTCTCGCTGATCCTCACTCGATCCGCGATGAGATAGAGGTAGCTCTTCAGCGCGATCTCTCCCCTGTAGCGGGCCAAGGCGCCGCCGGCGCAGTGAATGAAGACTTTCTGCGTCAGATCATCGACGGCCTCGTCGTCGCAGAGACGGTAGCCCTGTCGGATCCAGGCCTTCACTCCGCCAGCGTAGCGATCATAGAGGGTGGACCAGGCGTCTCGGCACGGCGGGCTGGCGGCACAGCGCGCGGCCAAGAGCAGCTCATCGCCTCGGGCTTCGGTTATCGCGGCCGCTTGCCCTATCACTTTTGGGCGTTCCCCACGCTTCGCTTTCCGCCGGGATTCGGTGGAGCCCCATGCGCGGAGACCAAGGAATCGAGCGCCGCCTTCGATTCGAGTATTCCGAACCCCCAGCCGGGATCGAATCCCTGTTGCTGGCGCGACTCGACGGCTGAAGCGATCAGCGCTTGTTTGATCAGCCCCGGAGATTCGGTCTGGTACATGGTCCGCATGATGGCAACGGTCCCCGTGACCTGAGGCGTCGAGAACGAAGTGCCCTGCAGACCGAGCACATCACCGGGCGCCGTCAGCTCGGGTTTCTGTTTCCCGTACGGATCCGGCCCGTGATTGGACCAGACGAACAAAGTGTCGTCTAAAGTACTGCTCGAGGCCTGTCCCATTCCATATGCTCCGACCGTGATTGCCTTCGCCGACGCGGCAAGGTCACCGAAGCCGTTCATGTACTCACCACAGTTCCCCGCGGCCACCACTACGGGAATGTTGCCATATGTGACCAGGGAGTCGGCTGACCTCGACGTGTTGTCAGTGCCGTTCGAAGGGGAAACGGTGGCACAGTTTCCGCTTCCTCCGCCCGGAACGAATCTATGCGCGACCGGCCCGTTGTCGGAGTACGAGACATTGACCGCGTCGATTCCGACGAGATCGATTCCCGGAGGACCCAAGCCCGGTATGTTCCAAACGTTGTCTTTGTTGAGGTAGAGCCAGTCGAAGGCGGCAATGATGATATCGGATGTGGTTGTGTCGTTCCCCGCGGTCGCGATGCTCACGTCGATCGTTCCCGCGAAAGGAGCCACGCCGAGAGGCTCAGGGTGGAAGCCGAGCCCGCTCGCAATGTAAGAGACGCGAGTTCCGTGGGCTGTACCGGAGCCGGTGCCGAACGTAACGTCGATCGGGTCGGTGACCGTGCCGGTGTATGCATCGTATCCACCTGCGAACTTCATCGTATCGAACCAAAAACTCTCGACACCTTAGTCGACGATGGCAACCAGGCCCAGATACCCCTGTTCGCCGGCGTAGATGTTGTTGGGATCCCACAGCTGCGGAACAACGTGGTCGGCTACGAGATAGTCGGTAGCGGAAGGAACAAACTGATGGAGCGCCTCGATCATGACGATGCCGAGCTCTTCATC
>CAZFNT010000012.1:2443-19524 GCA_964520315.1 uncultured Gemmatimonadota bacterium | reverse complement strand
CGGCCGATGATCACCGCGGCGTAGTTGCGGAGGTTCGAGCGGGCCAGGTCGGCGGGATCGCTGCTGGCGAAGTGGTTGACGCCGAGCCCGTTCAGGCGCAGAGCGGTCGATATGAAGGCTCCTGCATCGGGCTGGAAGAGCAGGACCTTGCCGCCAGTGTCGATCGCGGCCGGCTCGCGGCCGACGCAGTTGAATAGCTGCGTCATGAATGCTTCGCGGCCGGCGTAGTTGGTGGCCAAATCGCCTGCCAGGTAGACCGCCCTGCCACGTCCCACGTCGGCGACCGTCATGGCGGCATCGACCCCCTGAGAGGCGATGAGGGTCCAGTCCGAGCCGAGGCTCGCACTCGGCGAGGTATTGGTCATCGAAGGGAAGTAGCCCGTGCTCAGACCGATCGCCGTGCACTCCGTCGCGCCGTCGAGAGTGCCGACAGCACCCTGATCGGTGACACTCGATACGTTGACCGTTAGATCGGGGCTCGCGAAGTCGTCGAAGAAGGGGATGGCCCCGGTCCGGTTCGGGTCCGTCATCACCACGGCACCCCCGGCTTCGACCACGAACAACCAGATGTCTTGGATCGCGGAGGCTGGGATGTCTTGCTCACTGCCCGCCCGGATGATCAGCACGTCGACACCGATCACCGTGTCGAGATAGTCGTAGTGGAGAGCGATCGGATGGTCGGAGCCCACCGCCCAGTATCCGTTGGTGCGCAGGAGGTTGGTGATCGGCGCGTCCGCCGGCTCGACCTCACCCCACACGAGGACGCGGATCGGGTTCGAACTACCTTGAGCCAGAGCCTCGGGGGCGGCGCCGAGGGCAAAGATGGAGATGGAGAGTGCCGTCGTGGCCTTGCGGGCGACTCTGGAGAGGGCGGAGAGGCTCATTGGGGCGCTCCTGTTCACGATCGATCGAGGCGAGAGTACATAATCCCACCCGCATCCTAACCTATCGGCGCGTTGTTTGCGCCCAATCATGTTCCGCGCGTTTTGCGCCGAGTTCAGATGCACTCCGGGTCGTTTTCGATCCGGGTCACGATCTTCGCCGGAAGGAGCTTCGCCAGCTCTTCCGACGCCGACTCGAGATCTTCGCGGCTACGACTCTCAAGGCAGATGACTACGCGGATATCGGCGCTGTCCAGGATCGGGTAGCTGCCTATCCGCACCGTGGAATACCGGTGCGCCACGTCGCCGAGCGGCTCGGCCAGACGGTCTTCCCTCTCCGAGACGTGCAGGTGGCGGGAGTGGATCGGCTCGATGCGGAAATCCTCTCGAACCGCGTGGAACTTGGTCTTGAGGATGCGCGGAATCCCGGGGAAGATGTAAACATTGCGGAGGCGAAGGACCGGCCACGGCAAGTCGCCGTGGTGAAGCAGCTCTGTGCCGCGAGGTACGTCGGCCATCTTCAAGATGCTCTCGCTCAGCTGCTCCTTGAAATGGAGTCGCAGGACTTCGACCAGCGCTTCGCTCCTGTCCACGGCGACGCCGAAACCCAGGGCGACCCCATCGATCGTGACATCGTCGTGGGTCGGACCGATCCCGCCCGACGTTATGACCTGATCGAAGCGCCGGGCGAAGTCCGCGATCACCTCGGCGACTAGAGCGACGTCGTCGGGGATCGTGACGATCCTCTCCACGTCGGCACCTAGCCTCCGGAGCTCCTTGCACAGGAAGAGGGAGTTCTCGTCCGCGACCTTGCCCGAGAGGACTTCGTTTCCGATGATCACAATGCCGACGCTTCGACTCATGCGCTGTTCCTGAAGAGAAAAGGCCAACCGGACCCTAGCCTAACTCAGCAGCTCGCTCGGCGGCCCGAACCACCGCCTTGATCAGTGTGACCCGCAACTTGCCCTCTTCGAGCTCCATCAGCCCGTCGATCGTGCAGCCGGCCGGGGTCGTGACTCCGTCTTTCAAGAGGGCGGGATGGGCTCCGAGCTCGAGGACCATTTCCGCCGCTCCCTTGAGGGTCTGGGCCGCGAGCAGCGTGGAAACCTTCCTGGGGATGCCCAGCTTTACGCCGGCTTCTGCAAGCGATTCGATGACCACGAAGATGTAGGCCGGACCGCTCGCCGAGAGAGCGGTGACACCGTCCATCAGATGTTCGTCGATCTCGACCGTGCGCCCGACCGCATCGAAGATCGCTCTTGCCAAAGCCACATGTTCCGCATCCGCGTGAGCGCCGCCGGTCACCGCCGTCATTCCCTGCCCCAAGAGGCAAGGCGTATTCGGCATCGCTCGAACCACCGCCGCGGGGCCGCCCAGGTACCCCTCGACCTGAGATGTCGAGACCCCCGCGGCCATCGTGATGATCAGCTTCTTCGAGAGATCGACGCCACGCAGATCGGCCGCGGCGGCTTGCATACGCTGGGGCTTGACCGCCAGCAAGATCACGTCTGAACCCAGCGCGGCCGCGGCGTTATCGGTACCGACGGCGACACCGAGCTCCTCGGTCGCCGGCTCCGCCGAACTCTGGTGCCCAACGGTGGCGCGAATCGACTCGGCGCCGACCTGGCCCATGCGTAACAAGCCACGGATGATCGCTTTGCCGAGCGTGCCGGCTCCGAGTATGCAGAAAGTGCGGCTCTCGAGCATCGATACTGTCTCCTCAAATCGTGAAGGAGACCGTAGCATCATCGCGATCGCGGGAAGTCCGGGACAGCCCCGTACGCCAAGATCGCGACCCGCGCTCACCTCGCAGGTCGCGATCAGGCCCCCTCCCGCGGGCTCGGCGCGGGGGTCAGATCCCCCAGTCGCTGCTTGGCCCGCCGAACGCGCCTATGTCGTTCAGCACCGATCCTCTCGAGAGTCCCCCATCATCCTCGAACTCCGCGGCAGGCTCCCCCGCGTCGATCGCTTCGGAGAGATCCGCGAGACCGAACCCGCTCACCCGCGCCCACGCCTCCACGTAGGCTTGGAAGGCCTGTGGGGCCGACTCGGGGAGTTGATCCGCGCTTATCGCTCCCGTGAACGTTGGATCCGCGCGGAACAGATTCGTGCCACTTAGCGTCACATTGGAAGCATCGTAGGCATTCTCATCGAAGAGATTGAAGCGCGCGAACAACTGCGTGTGTGGGACTTCTGCGTCGACAAAATAGAGATCCTCGCGAGCCGCCTCGCCTACAGTGCCGACACCGTTGTATGTGAAGATGTTGTTGCGAACATCCGCGACGACTCGAACGCCCACGCAACTCCCGTCCTCGAACCTGTAGACTACGGGATTGACTTTGAGCCCTGACGCATCCTGCCATGAGAAGATGTTGTTGTAGACTCGCAATGCTTCGCTGCCCTGCATCCCTTCGAGGCTCAAGCCGTAGCCTGGATCGAGTGTGGCCAGAACAACATTGTTCTCGAAGAGCACGTTGTCACCGAGCTGGAAGTGGAACCCAACATTGTAGTTTTTTACAATGATCGAGTGTCGAACGACGAAGTCGCGAGCCGCGGTCGAATGGACTCCTTCGTCGCCGTTGAACCCGATCAGAGTGTCGTGGATTCCACCATCGACTCGATACAGGTTGGCCCCATCCGAGATGCAGTTCACAATGGCACACGACCTCATCGTAACGCGAGATCTGGCTTGCTCGAGCAAGAGTTCGCTGACCGCACCCCACTTGCCGTCGCATCGGTGGGTTCCTGTGCGGGTGCCGATCTGAACACCGATCCGGCAGCGCTGCACCGCAACCGAATTTAGCTCGAGATCGAGCAGCACTTCGTCATCGGTGCGATCCGCGGTGTTTCCGAGGATTCCGTATCGCCTCTTGCCGAGGCCGTCGATCGTGATGTTCTCGATGCGCACCATGGCCACTTCGCCGGCGGTTGCATCGAGAGTCACGATCGGACCCAATGTCTCGTCACCTGTGATCACCGGAAGAGGAGCGTCGGGCAAGGCGCCGAGAGTGATGTCGTTGAGCCGACCGTTGTCGATCGAGATCGATTCCTCGTAAGGTGATTGCGCCCCGTCGATCATTAGAGTGTCGCCGGAGAAGGCGGCATCGAGAGCTATCTGGATCGTGGCGAACTCAGTGGGGATGTGGAGTGTTGTCGAACGAGCCGGAGATTGGGGACCGGCGAGCACGACGGCGAAGGCGAGGCTGGCTAGCAGCGCTTGTTTCTGACTGCGTGACATGACTTCTCTCCCGTCGATGGACCCCGTTGAAGGATTCCAATGCCGATCCAGGTTCGTTTTCCTGGTGACTCGATGGGAGAGGGGCGGGATGCGTTACACGATCCGGTAGCGCTTGCCTCGTCTGGTGACTTTCCCTTCGTCAATGAGCTTACCGATGTGGGCCAACAGAGATCGCTCCGCCCACCGGTGAAGCTCGGCGGGAGTGTCGTCGTAAACCACCGACAGGAGCTCCGGCAGGGTGGCGTCGGCGGCCGAAGCGGTCAGCGAGCGGAGCACCTTCTTTTCGCGCATGAGCCTGTGCGCGATCGTCTCGTCGATTTTCCCGCCGGCATCGCCGATCGCGGCGCCGTGGGAGGGGATCAGGACCCGCGATCCCAGGTTCTTGATCCGGTCCAGCGAGTGCAGGTACAGCCCCATATCGCCGTCGCTCGGATCGATGAGGATCGTGCCGGCGGCGGCAACCATGTCCCCCACAACCGCCGCGCCGGTCAGTCTGTCGTGGAACACCAAGTGGCCAGGTGCGTGGCCGGGCGTAAAGACGACCTCGACACCGCGCCCGGGGTCGATGTCGATGCCGTCTCCGTCTTCGAGGTGTTCGCCGACGACCGACCCCATCCGCCTCGCGGTCTCGGCGTGGGCCGCGATCGGAACTCCAAGTGCCTGTGCGAGCCGAGCCAGACCACCGACATGATCCGGATGATGGTGAGTGAGCAGGATCTTCCGGATGGTGCGTCCCTCCGCCGCCAGGGCGCGAAGGGTCGACTCTAGGCGGGCCTGTTCGTCGGGCCACGGAGAGGCCGGATCGATGAGCGCGAGCCGCCGATCACCCAAGATGACGCAGTTGGTGCGCGTTGCCGGTGGAAGAGTTGGCGTTCGCAAAGGCAGAACCCGAATGCCGGGTAGGAGCTCATCTCGGGCTTCGTCCTCATCGGTGATCCCGTTGAGCGAGGCGGCGATCCGCGTGGCCGCGCTTTCAAATGAGCCTCGTGCGTCGCCGATCGCTCTCAGCACGCGCCGGCCTGGTGCGATCATGAGCAGCCTCGACTCGGCCCACGACATGAGCGGCTTCGTTGGCGTCGTCCACTCTCCGATGTCCAGCTCCGAACCGTCCGCGCAAGCGGCATCGGCTTCCTGCTCCGACTCGATATGGACCAGATGGTAGTGGATGCGGTAGCGATGCGATGTGTAGGTAGGTGTCGAACGGGCCCCCACCGCTCTCAGGTCGTGGGCGTGCAGGGGGGCGCCGAGTTTGGAGAGAAGCTCGGCGAACGAGATGGCACCGGAGCTGAGCTCCTCGCGCATTCTTGCCCGATCAGCGGGTGCTGGGCCTCGCGCGATCCACAGTCCCGCCTCTTCGAAGAGCTCTCTGGCCGCCGCCGCGCGATGCAGCGCTTCGTCACCGTCGGCCCCCACGACCGGAACCCGCCGATCCTCCTCGTCTACCCCGCCTCCGGGGAAGACATGGAAACCGGAGTACGGCTGAGCATTTGGCGCGCGGCGCCCACACCACACCTCGAACTCACCTCGGACCGATCGGACCGGAATGGCGACGACCGCTGTGCGAACCTCTTCGCTCACTACTGGCAATCAGAGCAGAGTCCGTAGAGCTCGTGTTTGTGTGAGTCCACGCGGAAGCCGTGCGCCCGGGCGATCTCGATCTGACGTGCTTCGATCTCTTCCGATTCGAACTCCACGATCTTGCGGCAAGTGGTGCAGATCAGGTGATCGTGATGGTGTTGGCCGAGCTCCGGCTCATAACGCGTCTGGCCGTCTCCGAACTGGAGCTCCACGACAAGGCCGGCGTCTTTCAGGATTCGGAGCGTTCGGTACACGGTCGAGTAGCCGACCTTCGGGTCGATTTTCCTCGCGGCGGCGTAGATCTCCTCGACTTTCGCGTGCTGATTGTCGCCCAGGACCACGCGGGCCACGAGCTCCCGTTGCCGTGTTCGCTTCAGGCCCGCCGATCGCATGTAGGCGAGCAGCTGCTCGATCCTCGCATCATCGCTCGATTGGCTTGGCATTGAATCCTCGGGACTCGAATCGCGTAACGCCCGACTCCGACTCGACATTTCCAAGATGCACCGTAGGAGCCAGTTTGCGCTCGGTCAATGGTATGCTGGAGGACACGCCCGTGACAGGCTCGATCTCATTGCCGCAGGCATTTCGTCGGGTTTTCCGCGTCCGCGGCCCGCGAATGTCGATCAGTGCGCCCCCGATTCGGCCATCGATGCAAGGCAACCCGCTATACACAATCGGATATGGGTCGCGGAGCTTCGACGACCTCTGTGCTCTTCTCTTTCGCTACCGAGTCGGCGTGGTCGTCGATGTGCGATCCGAGCCCTGGTCGAAGCATCACCCCGAGTTCCGCAAGAGAGAGCTGGCGACCGCTCTCTCTGTCGCGGGAATCGGGTGCTTCTACATGGGCCAGGAGCTGGGCGGCCGTCCCCGCGATCCCTCGTTGCTGCGCGATGGCCGACCCGATTGGGAGCTCGTTCGCTGTTCCGCCCCTTTCCGCCTCTCGATCAATCGCCTGTGCGCGGCGGCTCGAGAGGGGCCGATCATTGCGCTGCTCTGCGCGGAGCTCGATCCCGAGCGCTGCCACCGGAGCGGCGCACTTGCCGATGCCTTGACGCAAGGGGGAGTCGAAGTGGTTCACGTTCTTTCCGGGGGTGATGCGATCGCCCACCGCGAGCTGAAGCGCAGACGGGGCGGCCAGCAGCTCGAGCTTTGGATGGCGTGAAGTGGGGGATTCCGGAGAAGAAGTATGAGTCTTGTGAGCACGGTGGTCGCCAGAGCGGTTCCGTACATGCCGAAGAAGCTGGTGCGCAAGGTGAGCGATCGCTACATCGCGGGGGACCGCGCCGACCAGGCGATCGATGTGATCCGCGACCTCAATGAGCGGGGCGCGCGAGCGACGATCGATGTCCTGGGAGAGGAGATCGGTAGTTTCAGCGAGGTCGAGGCGACCGTGGATCTCTATATCCACGCGCTCAGCGAGATGGACCGCCTGGGGCTCGATGCGGGCGTTTCGGTCAAGCCGACCGGGATCGGGCTCCTAATCGACGAGGAGCGATGTGTCGGCGAGCTGCGTCGTCTGATCTCGCACGCGCACTCGATCGGGCGCTATGTGCGGATCGACATGGAGGATTCGCGAGTGACCGACGCGACACTGCGGATCTTCCGCCGCCTTCGTTCGGAGTTTCCCCGCGTGGGAGCCGTGCTGCAGGCGTACTTGCGCCGGACGCCGGACGATGCCGCGCTTCTGGCCGACGAGGTTGCGGACGTGCGGCTCTGCAAGGGGATCTATCGAGAGGCGAAGTCGATCGCATGGATCGATGGCGAATGTGTCCGCCGAAACTTCATGCGCACGTTGGAGATCTTGCTGAATGGGAAGGGGCACATCGGAATCGCGACCCATGACGAGGTGCTGGTGTGGGATTCGCTCGACATGCTGCGTAGGAAGAAGACGCCGAAGAAGCGCTACGAATTCCAGATGCTGCTAGGGGTCGACCGGGAGCTGGAGCAGGTGTTGCTCGATCGATCCGAATCACTCCGGATTTACGTGCCCTTCGGCGAGGCCTGGTTCGAGTACTCCACGAGGCGCTTGAGAGAAAACCCGGCCATCGCCGGACACGTTCTTCGTGGCATCTCTTCGCGGCTCAGCTCAGGGGCTCGTGCTCCAGCGCTTGCTTTGCAAGATCGTTGATCTCAGCCATCAGATCGGCGTTTTCAGCGGCGACCCGGATCTCGATCGGGTAGGTGTAGACGTTGAAAGCGAGAGCGATGATCGCCGAGACCAGGTGGGGCATGGGGCCACCGATGCCGACGTCGGCACGGGCGCCGAGCGCTGCGGTCACGATGACCAGGACCATGCTGCTCAGGGCGAAGGGGAAGGCGCGCGCCTTGAATCGGGCAGCGCGGCGCTTGAGTTCCACGGGCAGGTGGTGCCCATCGACCGCCTCGCCGATTCCGATTCCCGTCCCGATGAGATAGGTGAAGACCGCGCAATGTGTCACCAGCGTAAACACAGCCGCCGCCAGCGCAGTGCCGATGTGCACCCCGCCGGGCGCTCCGACCACATGTCTGAATCCAAGCACGATCGCGCCCGACAAGAGGCCGAAGTCGATGATCGCCATCAAGGCGAGCAGGCGACTCACCGGTTGGGCCGTTTCGTTCTCGGGGGTAGGGTCGGGAGCGTGCGTCTCGGTCGTTCGCCCAATTCGGGCATGTCGGGCGATTCTCGGAGCAGCTCGAGGATCTCGCTGATGCCGCGTTCGAGCTGGGGATCGCGCTCCGCGACGTAGTCCTGGGGGCGATAGAGGACCTCGATGTCAGGGTCGGTTCCATGCCCCTCGACACCCCAGGCGACATCGTTGAACCAGAACGAGAACTCGGGTTGGGTCGTGACGGTGCCGTCGACCAGGGCCCGCCGGGGCCAGATACCGACCACACCGCCCCAGGTTCGGGTCCCGATTAGGGGACCGAGCTTCATGAGCTTGAAACAGTGGCTGAAGATGTCGCCGTCCGATCCGGCGAACTCATTCGTCAGAGCGACCATGGGACCCGGGATCGAGTCGGCGGGGTAGGACGCCGGTACTCCCCACCGCGGCTGGGAGTAACCCACCGGCTTGCGCGCCAACTTCTCGAGGAGCAGTTGAGAGACGTGGCCGCCGCGGTTGAAACGGGCATCGACGATGAGCGCGTCCTTGCCCATCTCGGCCAAGAAGTAACGGTGGAACTCGGCGAAGCCATGAGGCCCCATGTCGGGCACATGCACATATCCGACCCTACCCTCGCTCTCGCGGTGGACCCGCGCCCTGTTTTCGTCCACCCATTCCCTGTAGCGGCTCGGGCTCTCGTCGCGCAGAGCCTTGACCGACACGGTGCGGTCTCCGCTTTCAGATCTGATCTTCAGGGCTACTTCGCGGCCGGCCTGATGGACCATCGCCGCTCCGGGAGAGAACGACGCGCTCAGCTTCTTGCCGCCGATCGCGACGACCAGATCTCCTTCAGCGATGTTCAGCCCCGCGCGACTCAGCGGCGAGTCGCTCCGCGCGTCCCAAGAATCACCTCGAACGATATGTGCGATTCGGTAGGCGCCGGAATCGGGATCGAACTCGAAGTCGGCGCCCAGCAGGCCCTGGTCGTACCGAGGCGAGGGGCGGTAGTCGCCAGCCATTTCGTATGCGTGAGAGGTGCCGAGCTCGCCCTGGACCTCCCAGAGTAGATCGGAGAGCTCGGAACGTGTCGCGATTCGGTCCAGCAGCGGCTCGTAACGTTGGAACACTTGTTGCCAGTCGACATTCGAGAGATCGGAGGTCCAAAAATTGTCTCGAATCAGGCGCCAACTCTCCCGGAACATCTGCCGCCACTCGCTCAGGGGGTCTACCTCGACTGGAACGCGATCGAGGTCGATCCAGCCGCCTTTTCTTCCCTTCTGTGGAAGGTCGGTGCTGGGCACTTCGAGTGTTGGTAGCAAACGCAGACCTTTGGCGGAGCAGTAGAAGACAACGCGCCCGTCGGAACCGATGTCGAAACCGGAGACCTTCTCGGCGAAACCCTCCTCTCTCTGTTCCTCAAGATCGAATATATGAAGCAAGCCCCTAGGCTTCTGCTCCGTCTCGCCGATCTCGATTTCTATCGCACCAGCAATCGGAAGCGATGTGTAGAACGCCTTGCCTCGGGCTCCGCGAATGCGCGTGTACCTTCGCTCGGGCACAGGGAACGCGACGATGCGCCGCTCGATGCCATCGAGGTCGATCAGAGTCGGTTCGTGCTCCTTCTGCGCAGCGGACTCACCGTTATCCCCCCTCTGCATCGCCGCTTTCGTCCGCATTTCGTCCCCAACCGGTCGCGGATCAGGAACGAAAGGCGAGGGCGTGTCTCTTTGCAGCACGATGGCGAATGGGCGTGCGCCGTGCGGAAAACCCAGATCGAAGTCGTGGCTGTCATAGACCGGATTGAACTCCCGGTAAGACAAGAAATAGAGATACTTTCCCTGCGGGTCGAAGCTCGGTGAAAGATCGACGAATCCCGGCGCCGTGAGCGCCTGCGATTCCCCGGTGGACACACGGTGGAGCTTCAACTGCATGCTCTGGATCGTCGCGCCGAATGTGTAGCAGATCCAGTCTCCGTCTGGTGACCAGGCGATATCGCCGACTCTCGAGAATTCACTGCGATCGATCAATGTGTGTGTAGCATTGTCGAGGTCGACGATGAAGAGCTCGAAGCGTTGGTTCGCAACAGCCGCCAGATTCCCCTTGGGCGACACTTCCATGAGTGTCGCGAGGCCGATGGCGAGACCCTCGAGCCGCAGGAGTGCCTGGCCGTCATCGATGTCGTGGACCTCGATCGATTCTTCGCCGGTCTCGTCGGAAATGCATATCAGGCGACTGCCGTCACTGCTCCACTGCGCGGATCGATATCGCACCCCCTGCGTCTTTCCGTGCTGCAGTACGGCTCCTTCCCAACCGGCAAAAGTGTGCATCTTGCCGCGGATCGTTGTGGCGAGCGAATGCCCTTTGGGGTGGATCGACACATGTGTCAGGTAGTCGTTCGCCGATATGAAACGCCGGTTCAGCTCGGTTCGGGAGCTGTGCACGCGCACGTCGATCCGCATCGGTGCATCTGCTTCCGGATCGAGCAAATAGAGATCCCCGCCCGCGTGATAGACGATTCGCTCACCGTCGGTGGTCGGGTTGCGGGCGTAGAAATCGTCGTGGTCGGTGTGCCGGCACAGATCCTCACCGGTTGCGAGACAGGAGTAGATGTTCCCGATCCCTTCATGGTCCGACAAGAAGTAGAGCCGCTCCCCGATCCACATCGGCCATCCCAGATTGCCGTCGATCTGAATCAACGGGCGGTATTCACCCTCGCCGGTGGGATCGATCCAGAGGCGAGTCCAGGCCGTTGCGGCCCAGAACGATCGCCCCGTGGGGCCCCAGCGCGATGGTCAACGCCAGACCGGTGCCGAGAGGGGAGGGATGCCCGCCCTCGCGGGGGAGTGCGTAGATCTCGTGTCGGCTGTCGAAAGGCTTGCCGTGACTCGATGCGAAGAGGATCTGGTCGCCTTCGCGGCTCCAGCTGGCAGGCAAGCAGCCTCCCAAGAAGGTGAGTCGCTTCGCCGGGCCGCCCGCGGAGGGCATGCAGTAGATCTCCGGCGGCCCTTCCTCTCGCCCCGCGAATGCGACCCAGTTTCCGTCTGGTGAGAGCCGGGGGCGGGTCGTGGGGCCGAGATTCGCGGTGAGGCGGCGGGCCCTTCCTCCGCTGGCGGAGACTGTCCACAAGTCGTCTTCCGCCACGAAGACCACGGTATCTCCCTGGATCGTGGGAAAACGCGGGTAGCCGATCATCCTCTATCTCCTCGGTCTGCGTTGCGTGCACGGGAAGGGGCGAACACGCTACCATCGGCGGACGCCGACACGCCGCGCAATCCCGGAGTGCGCGATCGCGTGGGGCGATGAGCAAGTCCGGTTGGAGAGGCACGGCCGCCGCGCCGATCTGGAGGAGAGCGGTGAGAGGGTCGGCCGATCCAGGCAGCGAGATCAGCGATGGGAGAGAAGAATGCCGGTTCAACAGGTTGTAGACGAGAGGCGCTTGCATGAGGCGTCGGGCGGAAGCGACGAGTTCGAAATCGACCTGTTGGAGTTGCTGGTAAACGATGGCAGAGTGCGAATCCGGTCTCTGATCGAGGCTATCGCGGCTGGGGATGCGGTGGCCGCCCGGCACGAGGCCCACACGCTCAAGGGCTCTTCGGGCAGTGTTGGAGCCGACACGCTCAGCTCCGTTGCGCGCGACGCGGAGGAGCGCTGCACGAAGGGGGAGCTGAGCGCGATTCCGGTCGAGTCGCTGCAGGAGGAGCTCGATCGGGTGGCTGATTACCTTCGAAACCGGCGCGGTTGACGACCCGACCCTCTCAGAACCTGATCTCGAACCCGATCCGATTCCGATCCAGCGGGCGGTCCTCCGCGTCGATTCCATCGACCCTCGCCGAACCGGGGCCGCGTCGGAGCTCGTCGAACATCGAGTCCAGATCGCGCGCCCGGCCCTGCACCTCGAGTTCGACCGATCCATCGAAACGGTTGCGCACCCAGCCGATCAGACCGCGTTCTCTAGCCGCGTTTCTGACGAACCAGCGGAAGCCTACGCCCTGCACCCGGCCTCGAACGAGCGCTCGCACGCACTTCTGCTCATGCGGCCCAGGAATCATGCCCCAGCGGTCGCCTGTTTCCCGCGCAGCAGCATGCCGACTACCACGGCCAGCAAGATCCATGGCAGCAGCGGGATCACCAGCGCCACCCCAATGCCGAGCATCGCCATCACCAACGCGAAACCGATAGCGAGGAGCGGAATCGGCAGCAGAATGCTGAAGAGCGCCAGGGCGATGACCGCGCCCGCGATCTTGATCGGCAGAAGCACGACGAAGAGCACGAAGGAGAGCGCGGCCGCCAGAATCTTCAATGGCAAGGTAATCAGCCAGAAAAGAGCGCCGAAGCAGAAAAGAGCGATCTTCGCGAGGACGATCACCGTAAGTGTCAGGAAGACGATGAAGAGCAGCGACTCGATCATTGGCTCGTTCCGGGTTCGATCCGACACCATGCTCGCACACTCTATATACTCCCGCCAGCCGCTCGGGATTCGATCCCGAACGGAAGAGGCGCATTCGCCCTCCAGGGGGCGCGGAGGTTCAACCCGATGACTCTCACGAAGAAGATCATGGCAACCGGGCCGATTCTTTGCCTGGCTCTCACCTCCTGGTCGTGCGAGGAGCTACCGCTCTACGCCCCCGCCGGCTCCACCATGATCGTCTCCGCCTCCGAGCCGATCATCGAGGCGGATGGTCTGTCGACCTCGGAGATCAGCGCCCGCATCATCCCGGGCGAGGGGATCGTCGCCGATGGAACGCTCGTCTTCTTCTCGACGACCTTGGGCAGTCTTTCTGGCGATGTCTCGTCGACGGAGGTGGGAGTAGCCCTCACCACTCTGCGCTCTTCTCCACTGGAGGGAACAGCGCTCGTGAGCGCGCGTAGCGGCGGCATAACCGATTCGGTCAGCGTGCAGATCGGCTACTCGATCGAGACGGTGATCCTGCTGGCGGAGCCGGCCGTGCACGAGCTCCAAGAGGGTGAGTCGGTAACGGTGGAATCGGAGCTGACCGCGGTCGTCACTGATCGAAACGGCAATCGGGTGGCGCGAAAGGTCGTCAGTTTCGCTGCTAACGACGGGCAGATCACCGGCAGCGACACTGCCGTCACCGACGACAATGGCGAGGCGGAAGCCGTATTCGAAATGCAGGTGAACGAGTCGGAGCTCGTCGGCGAGAAGCTGGTCACGGTCAAAGCGACCGCGGGTGGGCAGCTCGGCACGGTGAGCATCAGCATCAAGCCCTTGTAACGCCTGCCGTGATCAGGCCTCGAGGGAGTTGATCACATCGCGGTAGCGGTCCCCGATCCGCTCCCAAAGGAACCCCGCCGCCGCCGCGTGCCCGCGCTCGGCAATCTCACGGCGACGCCTCGGATCGCCCAGCAGTCGTGACACCCCGCCAGCGATGGCTTCGGGCTCGAAGGGAACGGTCTCGCCGATGCCGTGGGAGCGGATGATCCGGGCGGTCTCGGAGCGCTCACTTCCCACCACCGCCAACCCGGCGCCCATGTACTCGATCACCTTGTAGGGGAAGGCGAAACGGCGCAGTCGAGTCGGCGGAAACACCGCCATTCCGATCGTGGCCCGGCGCAGGTATCGGTCCACTTCGTCGCGTGGAACCCGACCGATCAGCTCGACCGAGTCTGCGACGTCGGCCTCGGCAATGGCGCCATGGATCGCCGCGAGATCCGGCTCACTTCCCGAGCCGACCACGATCAAGCGCGTTCCAGGAGCTCGGGAAAGGATCGCCGGCATCGCCGCGATGACGGCGTCGAGCCCCGAGTAGGGCAGATGGAGATTGCCCGCGTAGAGCAGGATCGGTGCCGAGTCGCCGCCGCCCTTCTCGCCGATCTCGCCTTCCCCAGGCGCCAAGAGACGCGGCGTGCCGTTCGGAATCCAGGCCGGCGAGCGTCCGGTCTGCAGGCGGCGCAAGAGGGCGAGGTACTGTCCCGAAGACACGACCCGGTCCGAGCGCGCGATCGCCCATCGCTCGAGCCGCGACAAAGCCTCGACGCGAAATCGACGATGATGCCAGCCCGGTACCCAATCGAAATCGTCGTACACGACATATTTCACCCTGCCGAGCGAGCGCAGGAGGTGTGCCGCCGCTCCCTCGGTCGGGCCCTCCGCGATCGCGACATCGAAGAGGCCGGGAGCCCGACGGAGCACACCCCACGCGAGTCCGGCCACGTCCATCGGTTCCTTGACGAAACCGACATAGCGCAGATCGCGCCCCCTCGGCGCATTCCAGAGAGGGTCGACCGCCACTCTCACGATTCCGTCCTGCTCCGCTCTCGAAGTTCGCTGCGTCAGGACCCCGATCGTGTCGCTCATCGGCCCACCCGGGTCTCGCTGAACGCGATAGACGGCGACCACTTCGTCGAAATCGGGGCGAAAGAGTGATGCAAGAATCTGCACCCGCTGGTTCGGCTCCCGCGCAAAGTCGAGTGTCGTGATGATCAGCAGCCGCCTCATCTCCCCCTCCACCAGCGGCGCCGCGGCTCCAGACGGGAGTAGATCTCCAGCGCGTCGCTTGCCATCTTGCTCCAAGAGAAGGCCTTGACGCGCTCGATCCCCTTGGCGACGAGCTCTCCGCGCAGTCCCTCGTCGCGCGCTATGCTGAGGACCGCCGATGCGAGCTCGGTCGGATCTCGCGAATCGGCGTGAAGCGCGGCTCCCCCCGCCACTTCGAGCAGAGCCGGCGCTTTCGAAGCCACGACCGGCACCTCCCGCGCCATCGCCTCGAGCACCGGGATTCCGAACCCCTCGTAGTGTGACGGAAAGAGAAAGCAGAGCGCGGAGCGGTAGAGGGTGTCGAGATCTTCCTCGGGAACGAATCCGGGGAACACGATGTGGGGAGACTTCGCCGCCTCTTCGAGCCGCTTCTCCATCTCCACATCGCCGTTGTCCATGCGAGGGCCGGCGAGCACCAACTTCAAGGGCAGGCGCGCGTCGCGCCGGATCATCTCGAAGGCGTCGAGAATCCCGTCGAGGTTCTTCCATCGGACGAGCAAGCCGAGGAACAAGAGGTACCCGCCGGGCTCCAGACCGAGGCGATCGAGCACCGCGAGGTCGTCCTCTTCCCTCGGCTGGGGCGGATCGAAGCCGGGGTAGAGAACGTGGATTCGGTCCCGATCGATTCCAAGATAATCGACGAGCTCATCCGCGACGGCGTTCGTGCCGGTTGCGATACCGCTCGCGCTGGCGCACACGCCCTTCAAGTGTTGCTGAAGATAGCGACACCAGTCATCCGGCAGCGCCTCCGGCGCGTGCACACTGTAGAGATCGTGGACCAGCACCAGGCTCTTCGCCTGAATCGTCGCCGGAGCGAAGAAGGACTCCCCGTGCCAAACATCGAATGGACCGAGTAACACTTCGGCCGGCAGGCGCGCCTGCACCAGGAGCCATTCGAGCTGAATGCGCGGAATGCGGATCACTCTGGCGCGCACCCCCGGCGCAGCGAACTCCTCGATCGCTTTCTTGTGCCGAGAACGCACGAAATTGTACACCATGTCGACCTGCACGCCCGGGTCGACTTGGGGCAAATGATGCGCCAGCCGAAGCGTTCGTCGATTGATGCCCGTCCCCGATCGATTGAGGAAGAGCCATCGCGCATCGACCGCGACCCGCAGCTCAGACATTGCCCGAGCGCCATGCAAAATAGCCCCAACGGAGCAGACTGCCGAGCCAGATGAAGAAGGGCTTGCTCTCCGGGTAGGGGACGGTGCCCGCGCCATCTGGCAGCTCCTCACCGATTCGAGCGAGAATCGCCCGCGTGTCGGCACCGCGCGTCGGTGGCGGAGAGACATCGGCGATCGGTGTGAGCGACATTTCGATCGGGCTGCGGACGAAGCTGAGCTCCGAGGGGCATCCGGGGTAGCGACGCTTGCGGATTTGGGGAGTCGAGTTGCTTCCCGGCGAGCTCTCAGTGGCGAGGAGCTCCTTGAGCTTCGGCGGCGGGAGCATGGCGACACTTCGACCGAGACCGGCCTCTTCGATCGTTCGTTGCCAGTGCGAGATCGGCTGCTTACGTAGCCACTTCGCGGCAGCGGCGAGCGGATCATTCCCGTCCCCCTTCCCAACTGCCGCGTATTCGAGCCACTCCTCTACATCCGCTCGCGGGCCCGCAACGCAAGCGCGCCCGCCTCGGATTCGCACGATCCCATCGACGATCCCCTCCGCTTCTTTCGCAGCGCGAATCGACGTCTCACGCTGAGTAGCGGAAATCGAATCGACCTGCAGAAGCAATGCCATTGTCGTCAGGTGTGTCGTGCCCACAGAACCCTGACCGCATCTCTTCTGATGATAGAGACCGATCAAAGTAGAGAAGGCCCCCAGCAGCCCCGATCCGATGTCGATCACCGGAGCCGGGAGCAGCCTTGGTCGCCCCCCTCGCGCGTACGAAATCTGGATCCCGCTGACCGCCTGCACCACCTGCTCGAAGCCCGGACGGTCTTTCCAGATCCCCTCGTTGCCATAGGCGTTGAGGTGCGTGTACGCGATCTCGGGGTAGCGGGCGTGAACCGACTCCGGATCGACGCCGATCGTCGTGGCCAGATCGAGGTGACGGTAGTTCTGTATGAAAGCGTGAGGGCGGAACTTCTCCATGAGCGCCCACAACTTCATCTTCCCCTCGTCGGTCGTGAAGTCGAGCGTCACCGACTTCTTGCCCGCGTTGAAGAGCAGATGGAAGGAGAGAGCCCAATCGAGACTGGTGGGGCTTTGCACCGAGATAACCTCCGCGCCGAGCTCCGCCAGAATCCGAGCCGCGCTGGGCCCTGCGATGACACGGGCGAGATCGAGCACCCGCACTCCGTCGA
>CAZFNT010000012.1:0-2433 GCA_964520315.1 uncultured Gemmatimonadota bacterium | reverse complement strand
ATCCGGCCGCCCTTGCCAGCGGCGCCGATTCCCATCGCTCGAGCACCCCTGCCAGCGCGTCATCCACGAGCTCCCGCGCCCGAATCGCCGGCGGATGGTCCGGCATCACGACCGCCGCTCCAGGCGCCATCAGCTCGCCGAAGACCGGATCATCGACGACGCAGGCGTCGGTCATCCCCGCCTCGGCGCTGTCGCGAAGCCACTCGTCCGCCCTGCGGATCTTGATGCAACAGAGATCGTCTCCGAGAATATTCTCCCACTCGTCAGGGGTCTTCGTGAGGAAGATCTCGCTGTAGATTCGCTTCAGCTTCTTCGCCTCGGCGATGCTTCCGACCTGGCTGGGATCGCGCGCGGTTTGGGCCGTCATCACAGCCCGCAGCCGACCCACCTCAGCCTCGTAGCCGATCCCTTCGAGCACCTCCAGGATTTTCGCGTTGTGCGCCGGCAAAGTGATGTGCAGGTAGATATACCGTTCGCCCTTGCAGAGCCAGGGGCCCATGAAGGGAGTGCCGACCATCTTGAAGGGCAAGAAGCCGCGCGGCATCCCGCCCTTGATCAGGATCAGCAAGATCTGCGAGAAAAGGGCGGAACGGTAGAGCGTCGCTCCGACATGCTGCCCGCGGCCGATCGAGAGTCTGGCGACGAGGGCCGCCATGATGCCGTTCGCTCCGAAAAGCCCGGCCATCACCGAGCCGATCGGAAACCCGTGGAAGCGCGGTGGCCCGAGCGGTTTCTCGTAGAGCAGCCCCGCGGCACCGGCGATCGCCTCGTGGTCGGGCAGATCTTCTCGTGGATCGCCGGCCGGAAAGGGGGGAAGACTGCAGCTCACCAGCCCGGGATTCCGCTTCCGCCGCAGCTCGTCGAAATCGATTCCCATCTCGCTCAGCCGCCCCGGCGCCAGGTTTTCCACAACGACATCGGCTTGGGCGAGGAGCCGCAGCAAGCGATCTCTGTCGCCGTCCCGATCGAAGTCGAGGGGTGTCTCGATCTTCCCCCGGGCAAGGAGCGCATCGCGAACCGGATCATCGCTCCCTGCGGACCGGTCCACGACCCGGATCACCTCGGCCCCCTGCTCCGCCAGGACCATGCCGGCGATTGGAGCCGCGATCCGCCGCCCGATCTCGACGACGCGCAGGCCCTCGAGCAGGCCGCCGGTGGGGGAAGTCGATTCCGTGGTCATGGATCTCCGTGGGTTTGCCGCGATTGTGTGCGGGGCGGATTGTGACGGGGTTGGTCGCCGATTTCCAGGGAGTAGGAGTATGGGGACCACTGGGCAGGCACGAATCGAGCGTGGTCATGGGTCATCCTCCAGCCGTGGGGCAAGAGCACCTACCCGATCGGATCTCGCACCCTCATCCCCGCTAGCGAAAGAAATCCCGCATCGTGGGTCCATATCTCGGCCGCCCCAGCCTCGCGAGCCGTCAGAGCGATCTGCAGATCGAAGATGCGCGGGCCCGAGATATCTCTGTCTCGGGCGAGGAGCGTCAGGCGCTCGCCGAACCCGGAATTGGGGCTCCAGATCTCCATGCCTCCGTCCCGCTGCAACGCCTCGATGAACGCGCGGGCTTCCTCGGGACGCGAAGGGCGCTTGCCCGCCCTCGGATGGGTCACGACACTCCAAAACTCAGACACCGTCGCGAGAGCGATTCCCCAGGTCTCGTCCGACGCGGCGAGCCGATCGATGGCCGCCTTGGCGCGCCCGTGCTCCGCGGTCGCGGAACGATGCGCATAGATCAGCAGGTTCGTGTCGAGCGCGGTCACGGCATCGGTCGCAAGAACTCGTGCATCGCCTCGCGATCGCCCAGATCGAGATCCGCCGACAATGCACCTTCCACCGTGATCCACCGGATCGGCCGGCGAGCGGGCCGGCCGGTCTCGCCCCTGAGAACCGCTCGCAGCCCCTCCGCAATCAACTCGCGCAAGGGCCTGCGGAGCTCCGCGGCCCGCTTCTTGGCTTCGATGAGCAGGGCGTCCGGCAGATCGACCGTCGTTTTCATATGGGAAACCATATAACCATATTGATGGGAAGTCAAATGGGCGAGAGTGGCCAGGAGTCTCGAGGCCACTTTTTCCATTCGCTCCTGATGTCCAAGAGGTGCCGACGGGCATTCCTGCATGGGCCAAGCGGCAGCTCCAGCGTCTTGCCCGACGCCGTGATCTGGTACTCCCGCATCGACTGGAGCAGCGCGGCGTCGGGTTGATCTCGTCGGCCGGCAGGATGCTGGACAAGACCGGCCCCCGGATGAAGCGGAACGAGCGGCGCCCGCTGGTCTGGTCCTCTTCCGACTCGATCCTGCGCATTCTACGGTCGGTCGGCCTGCCGACCTGGGCGCCGCCGATTCGCGGGCGAGAAGGCTCGCGCCGAGAAAGAGTTCGACCTCCCAGTCGGTGCGCTCTACCAGGATCCGCCACATAATGCGCGCTTCGCCATGC
>CAZFNT010000011.1:0-19878 GCA_964520315.1 uncultured Gemmatimonadota bacterium | reverse complement strand
TGCTGATCATCACCAGATCGATCCCGCCCATGCAATCGATCTGCGCAGCGTCGTGTGCGCAGAGAGGCATCGGATCAAAGGCGATGTTCGGCCCATCGGGCCGAACCAGCAGGTGACCGTTGAAATCGATATCTTTCGATTCCTCGAAGACGGACCAGGCGAAAAGATCGGATCGTTGCAGGCTTTTCATCGATTCCCTCCGCGGATTTCGGAACCCGCCGATCGGGCGGAGATGCGGTCCGGATGGGATGCAAACACGGGAGTTATTTCTTCGCCGACCCTAAGGGTCCGGACAGAAACAAACGTGTCAGATCGCGCCCAGATTTGGGTCAGATTCGGCCGATCCGACTGAGTGCAACCGGAGGCGTAGTCGCAGCCTACGGCGAGGATTGCACGATTGAGGCATCGGTCGAAGATGGCCCGAAGATGGGATGTGAGGTGGCACGTTTGTTTCTTTCCGGACCCTAAGGGCCGCGCCATCGAGCACGACTTCGAGCGGGCAGTGATCGGAACCCATGATCGAGGGAGCGATTCGGGCTGAGCGAAGAAAGGGCAGAAGCGCTGGCGAAACCAGATGGTAGTCGATGCGCCAGCCGATGTTCTTCTCTCGGGCGCCGGCCCGCTGGCTCCACCATGTGTAATGGCCCGGATCGGAGTTGAAATGGCGAAAACTGTCGATCCAGCCCGCCGCCAGCCAGCGACGCAGTTCTTCGCGTTCCTCGGGCAAGAAGCCGGCAGCTTTCGTGTTCTGCCTCGGGCGCGCCAGGTCGATCTCTTCGACCGCGGTATTGAAGTCACCCATAACGACAATTCGCCCGCCCCTTTCCTTCTCATCCTCGAGCATGTCGAAGAGGTGGCAATAGAAATCCAGCTTGAAAGGCACCCGGCTGTTGTCTCGGTTCTTCCCGCCCCCGTTGGGGAGATAGCAATTGACGATGCGCGGGGCACCGAAGCGAGCGGATTGATAGCGCCCTTCGACGTCGTACTCCGGAACTCCCATGCATCGCTCGATCTCGTCCGGACGATCTCGAGAGTACAGCGCGACGCCGCTGTATCCCGTCCGCTCCGCCGGAAAGAAATCCGCCTGGCATCGTGAAGTGGATGACGAAGCCGTAGCTCCGCTCGCTGGTCTCGTCGGCGAATCCATACTCCTTTGTCCACTTTTCATATCTGATCTCTGTCACGTCAATTCATCGTCCCAAGGACAACCTTGACACTCCTCTCAGCGACCGGTAACGTTGCGTGTCGCTCTCGAACGAACGTTCGAACGGAAGCTCATGCTCCCTCTCGATACCCAGCCCAAACGTACGCCTGCCTTCGACAGCAAGCGGCTCCATCTTCTCGCCGCTGCGGCGCGGGCCTTTTCCGAAATGGGTTACGATCGGGCCTCCATGAGACGTGTCGCCGCCGAGGCTCAGCTCAGTCTCGCTGGAATCTATCACTACGTGGCGAGCAAAGAAGAGCTCCTGTACTGGATTCAGATCCACACTTTCGATTCACTGTTGCGCGGCTTGCGCGCCTGCCTGGAAGGTGTCGTTGATCCGCGATTACGTTTCGCCGCGGCAGTGCGCAATCACGTGCTGCATTTCGGCGAGAATATGCCGGAGCTCAAGGTCTGCGCACGAGAGCTCGACACTCTCGATGGCGGCGCCTATGACGAGGTCTACGACCGTCGCCGACGGTATTTCGAAGCGATGCACGAGATCGTTCGCGGGCTTCACGCCAGCTGTAGCCTCTCCCTTGACTCGTGGCTCGCCACGGCAAGCCTTTTTGGCATGCTGAACTGGCTCTATCAGTGGTACAAGCCCGACCGCGCCCAGGTGAGTCTGGACCATCTCGCAGAGCAACAGATCGCCCTTTTTCTCAATGGATATGCCGCCTCCGGCAACAACAAAAGGGGAAACGAGTGAGGTACGCAGAGACAGGATTCAACCTCGAGATCGATTTGACTAGGGGAAACATCGAAAGGGTGCCGACCGATCCCACTTGGACCGAGCTACACCTGGGCGGCCTGGGAACCAACGCCAGACTCTTCTGGGAGCGGGTTCCCCCGGAAGTCGAGCCCTTCTCGCCGGAGAATCTGCTCATATTCGGCACTGGCTTGCTGGTTGGAACGCCGGCGCCCAGCTGCAATCGCACGGTTGTTTCTTGTATCTCTCCTCAAACCCGCCTCTTTGCCTTCTCGATGATGGGCGGCTTTTTCGGGCCCGAACTGAAGCGGGCCGGCTACGATAAGGTCATCTTGCGCGGCAAGTCGCCCGACCTTGTCTATTTATGGATACACGACGACAAGGTGGAGATCCGTGACGCCTCCCATTTGAGTGGTCTAGGAACCCTAGAGAGCGCCGAAGTCATTCGTCAAGAGCTCGAGGAGCCAGGCGCCGCGGTTTCTTCGATCGGTCTGGCCGGCGAGAACCGCGTCTTCTTCGCCTCGATCGAGCAGGGCAGATCCAGCGCCAGCCGCCTCGGCGTGGGCGCGGTCATGGGAGACAAGAATCTGAAGGCGATTGCCGTTCGCGGTTCCAACGACATCAACATCGCCAGGCCCGCGGAGTTCATCAAACTCTGCAACGAATCGTTGGACTACATAAAGGACCGCAACGCGAACCCGCTCGAAGGTGTGATGCCGATCATGGCCGGTCTCGGTTCGCCGCAAGAGATGGCCGTCGACGATGAGAAATGGCACACAGAGAACTTCGTGTGGGGCAATGCACGCGTTCGCAGAAAGGGTTTCTGGACCGAGGAGATCGCCCAGAAGTGGACCGACACCATGGACAGGATGCGCACGCGGCTCCTTAGTTGCCACAACTGCCCGATGAAATGTGGTGCAGCCATATCGGTAGATACGAGAATGTGTTCGTACATGATGAAGTGCTTCTCCAAGCTCACTTACACTATGGGGGCCTTCTCCGATCTGGAGTTCGGCTTGAGGATCGCCCAGAAAGCTACCGAGCATGGCGTCGATGCCTTTTCGGCACCACAGACTATGGCTTTCGCTATAGAGCTCCTCGAAGCCGGGATTCTGGCGGACAAGGACTTCCCGGGAATGCCTCCAGATAACGAGGGTCGCTTCTACTGGCTCTTGGACAGGATCGTTCGTCGGGAGGGGATCGGCGATGTTCTAGCCGACGGCACCCACTGGGCGGCACTGAAGATCGGCAACGGCGCGCAGGAGTACGCGCACAACAACATCAAAAAGACGGAGCAGCTGCCGCTCAAGCTGGGCATGCTGAACCATATGTATTTTCTGATGTATTCGACAGGCGAGAAAGCCAACATCACCCAGATCGAAGGCAACTTTCCACAGATGCCATTTCCTACGAAAGAGCAACAGAAAGCTTGGACTGCGGACTGGCCGCATGTTCCGGATGAGCGCTTCAAGAGGTGGTTCGAGGACTGGGAGCTGCGAGGCGAGAATTCCATTCCGAACTACCCGTCGATCGATGCGACCTGCGAAATCGTAAGCTGGCAAGAGCGAATGCACTACATCGACGACAGCACCGGCATGTGCGCGGGTTTGTCGTCTTTTCCCTATAAGCCTCCTTTCCACATCCACAATCTTCCTACGCTGATCTCCTGCGGAGCTGGGCTCGATCTCGATGAAACCGAGCTGACCAAGCTGACCAAGAGGAACCGAGATCTCGTGCGTTCTCTCAATATCAGACGGGGCATGAGGCGAGAGGACGAAAAGCCGCCGGACGACCACTGGAAAAGACGCTTCCCCGAGCTCGAAGAGAAGCTCCTCGATGAGTACTACAAGTTCAAGGGGTGGAACCTCGATGGCATTCCAACGCGAGAGAACCTGGATGGACTGGGCCTGGATTATGTGGCCGATGACTTTCTGGAGAGGGGGATTCTGAGCAGCGATGGTGAGCACGCGGAGCAGGAGACGCAGAGCGAGGGCCGTGAAACGTGAACAGCCCAAAGAAGAAGATCATCAAGTGGATCAACATCGATGTTGATAAGTGCAATGGCTGCCAGGGTTGCGAAGTGATTTGCTCGGCCTTTCACGCCACCCCCCAGTACAGCAGCAACAATCCGTCAAGGGCGAGAATTCGCGTGATCCGTGATCCGCTCTCGGACATCTATGTTCCCGTGTACGCGGGAGAGTACACCGCGGCCGAATGTGCAGGCAGAGACAAATATACGATCGATGGCAAGGAGTACGAAGAGTGCGCTTTCTGTCGGGCGGCCTGCCCCTCTCGCGATATCTTCAAGGAACCGGATTCCGGCCTGCCGCTGAAATGCGATATGTGCGAGTCCGACGCCACGCTCAAAGAGCCGATGTGCGTGCAGTGGTGTCTCGCGGATGCGCTGACCTACGAAGAGAGAGAGGAGGAGGTGGAAAACGATGAGGCCATGGAGAATGTGGATATAGGACTCGAGGCATTGGCGAACAGATTCGGATGGCCGACGGTGATCGACGCCGCGAGCAGGATGTCGAAGAAGGCCTGAGAGCCGGTTTGGATTGGTGAGCACCGTGGAGACAGTCGCCCCCTTCGCAGAGATCATCCAAGAGATCAACGAGGCCGGTGGGGAGGCCTTCAAGCACTGCTACCAGTGCGGAACCTGCGATGTCGTTTGCCCATGGAGCCGGGTGAGAGATTTCAGCATACGCAAGATCGTTCGGCAGGCGGCGCTCGGATTGCCTGAGATCGAACTCGATGAGATGTGGCTCTGCACGACTTGCGGAACCTGCCCCCAGCGGTGTCCCAGAGGCGTCGAGCAGATCGAGGTCGTGACAGCGATTCGCAGGATAGCCTCCGCCTACGGCGTGTTCCCCGGCTCCGCGCAGGCATTGCCGACCGTCACGGCTAGCCTCGAGAGTGATGGCAACCCGCTGGGTGAAGCGAGAGTCGATCGGGACGCCTGGGCGAGAGGTCTCTCCATCAAACCCTTCACCGAAGGCATGGAGATCCTGTACTTTGTCGGCTGCTACTACAGTTACGATCCGCGAAACCAGAAGGTGGCGGTTGCCACAGCCAAACTCCTCGAGAGGGCGGGCGTAGACTTCGGGATCTTGGGCGCCAGTGAGAGTTGCTGCGGTGAGAGCATCCGCAAAACGGGCAACGAAGACGCTTTCAAAGCTCTGGCTAGGGAGAACATCAAAGCCTTCATCGACAAGGGAGTGAAACGGATCCTGGTTTCGTCGCCTCATTGCTACCACACCTTCAAGAACGAGTATTCCGACTTCATGATGAAGCTCGAGGTCGTTCACATCACTCAGTACTTGGCGGAGCTGATCCAGCAGGGACGCCTTGCGTTTTCCGGGCAGGTCGCGAAGCGGGCTGCATACCACGACCCATGCTACCTGGGACGCCACAACGGGGTTTTCGATCAGCCTAGGGATGTGTTGACGATGCTGCCGGGATTGGAGTTGGTGGAGCTGCCCGATTCCCGAGAAAAGAGCCTCTGTTGTGGTGGAGGCGGCGGCCGGATCTGGATGCACACGGAAAAGGACGAGCGCTTCGGCGACCTGAGGCTGGCTCAGGCGCAAAAGGTCGGCGCCGACGTACTGGTTACGTCTTGCCCTTACTGCGTCAGCAATTTCGAGGAGAGCCGCCTGGCTATGGGAGACGAAGAGCCCTTGGTCGTCAAAGACCTCACGGAGCTCGTACTGGCGTCGGTGGAAGGAGACGAAACATGAGTGCCGCTGATAAGAGCTTCGGCGATGTCTTGGTCGTCGGCGGCGGGATCAGCGGGATTCAGGCCGCGCTCGATCTCGCCACATCCGGCTACAAAGTTTTTCTGGTCGACAAAGCGCCGACGATCGGCGGCAAGATGGCTCAGCTCGACAAGACCTTTCCAACCAATGACTGCTCGATGTGTATCGAGTCTCCGAAGTTCATCGAATGTGACAGACATCCCAATATCGACATCTTGACCTACACGGAGGTCGAGGAGGTCGAAGGCCAGGCCGGTGATTTCCAGGTCACGTTGACACGCAAGCCTCGATATGTCGACGAGGATCTTTGCACTGGTTGCACGGTCTGCGCCGAGTACTGCCCGCTCCCGATACCTGATCCCTTCAACCAGGAGCTCTCCCACAACAAAGCCGTCCACATCTACTTCTCTCAGGCTGTTCCGCTGGTCCCCTATATCGACGATCGATGCAGCTTTCTGGAGGACGAGAAATGCTCTATCTGCGAGGGTGTTTGCAAGAACAAAGCGATCGATCTGCATCAGAAGGCCACGCGGCAGCTAATCAAAGTCGGGGCGATCGTTCTCGCTCCGGGCTACGAGGCCTTCGATCCCAAAGCGAGAGGCGACTACGGCTACGGCAAGTACGACAACGTTGTGACCAGTCTCGATTTCGAACGACTCCTGTGTGCCACTGGCCCGCACGAAGGCGAGATCCTGCGCCCATCCGACAAACAACACCCACGCAAGATCGCCTGGATCCACTGTGTCGGCTCGAGACAGATCCTCGAAGGCGGTCAGAGCTACTGTTCGTCGGTTTGCTGTTCCTACATTCAGAAGCAGGTGATCCTGGCCAAGGACCACGACGCCGATACCGAGGCGGTCGTTTTCCACAACGATATCCGGTCTTTCGGGAAGGACTTCGAACGCTTCTACAACAGAACCGAGAAGCTCCCCGGAGTCGAGTTCATCCGTAGCTATGTGGACGTCGCTCGTGAGATCCCGGAAACGAAGAACATCGCGATCCGCTATGCCACCGACGCGGAGGGCGTCAAGGAGCAGGAGTTCGACCTCGTGGTGCTCGGCGTCGGGCTAGGTCCGCCCGCGAACGTAGGGCATCTGGCCGAACAGTTCGGTATCGAGCTCAATGAGCACGGCTTCTGCAAGACCAACCCCGCCAATCCGATCGAGACCACACGCGCCGGTGTGTTCATCAGCGGTGCCTTTCAGGGGCCCATGGACATCCCCGAGTCGGTAGTTAGCGCCAGTGGGGCCAACGCATTGGCGGGGGCCCTGCTGAAATCACGTAGGGGCAAGCTGGACACTGAAAGGGTGTATCCCAAGGAGCGCGATGTCAGGGAGGAGGAAGTTAAAGTAGGCGTCTTCGCCTGTCATTGCGGAGCGAATATCGGCCGAGTCGTGGATATACCTTCGCTGGTGGAGTATTCGAAGACACTGGGCCATGTCGCTCACGCCGAAGAGGGGCTCTTCATCTGTTCGACCGACGCCGCCGCACAGATCGCCACGACGATCCGCGAGAAGGGACTCAACCGCGTGGTTGTGGCGGCCTGCACGCCCCGGACTCACGAGCCGCTCTTTCGCGACACTCTGCGAGAAGGAGGGATCAATCAGTATTTCTTCGACATGGCCAATATCCGTGAACATTGCTCCTGGGTTCACTCCAAGCAAAAAGAGGAAGCCACAAAGAAGGCCAAGGACATCGTTCGCATGTCAGTGGCGCGCACGATAGGCCTAGAGCCGCTCGAGGAATTCCAGCTGCCGGTCAACAAGGCGGCGCTAGTGGTCGGCGGGGGCATCGCCGGAATGACCAGCGCGTTGGGGCTGGCGAGCCAAGGCTTCGAGGTTCACTTGGTCGAGAGAGAGAAGCATCTGGGCGGCATCGCCCGACGGCTTCAGACCACCTTGGATGGGCTGGATGTTCAGTCCTATCTGAGCAGCCTGATTCGACAGATCTACAAACATCCACTGGTGCAGGTTGCTCACGAGGCGACCATCACCGATGTATCTGGCTTCGTGGGCAGCTTCGTCACGACACTCGAAACCGAAGGACGCGTCAGGACCATCCGCCACGGCGCCGTCATCCTCGCCACTGGGGCCGACGAGCACAAGCCCACCGAGTACCTCTACGGCGAGGACGAGCGGGTGTGGACGCAGCTGGAGCTGGAAGAGCGGATCGCCGCGGGTCGTGAAGAGCTCTCTGAGGCCCGCAGCCTCGTGATGATCCAATGTGTAGGCTGCCGGCAGGAGGGCCGTGAATACTGCGCCAGGATCTGCTGCAGCCAAGCCGTCAAGAATGCACTCACGCTCAAGGCGAAGCGTCCCGAAATCGATATCTACATATTGTTCCGGGATATGCGGACCTACGGATTCAGCGAGGACCGCTATCGCGAGGCAGCCGCCAAAGGCGTCAACTTCGTCCGCTGGGAGCCGGATGGAAGACCCGAGGTGGAAGCCGCCGAAGACGACCAGGGCAAACCGGTCCTGCGGGTCAGCGTGGGCGACCCGATCCTCGGTCAACGCCTGGCCCTCGACGCCAACATTGTGGCCCTATCGGCCGCCGTAGTCCCATCAGCCGGCACGCCGGCGGTCACGCGACTATTCAAGGTGCCCGTGAACCCGGACGGCTTCTTCCAGGAAGCGCACGTCAAGCTGCGGCCGGTCGACTTCGCCGCAGACGGCATCTTCCTGTGCGGGGCAGGCCACTACCCCAAACACCTATCGGAAACCATCATCCAGGCCTACGGCGCCGCGGGCCGCGCTGTCACCCTTCTCTCGCACGAGACCGTCACCGCCTCGGGAGCAGTCTGCGAAGTCGATGAGCAGAACTGCGTCTCCTGCGGTGCATGCATCACGGCTTGCAGCTACGGCGCGATCGGTTGGCGCGAGACACCGACGGGAAGGAAGGCGGTTGTGAATCCGGCTCTCTGCAAGGGCGACGGTCTTTGCTGCGCCAAATGCCCAACCGACGCTGTCATTCTGAGACACTTCACCAACGAAGAGGTCTTCAACCAGATCGACGCCGCGCTCTCGGACTCGTGGGACACGCCGAGTCAAGAGCACTGCCACGAAACAACAAACACGGAAATGAGCTCGGAGGTGAGAGCATGAACGCACTCGAGCATACGCCGAGAATCGTCGCTTTCCTCTGCAATTGGTGAGCGTATTCGGCAGCAGACCTGTCTGGCGTGACCAGACAAAGCTACGCGACCGAGATTCGGATCATCCGCCTGATGTGCACCGGCCGGGTGGATCTCTCCTTTGTGCTCCGTGCCTTCCAGAGAGGAGCCGACGGTGTGATCATCGGCGGCTGCTGGCCAGGTGAGTGTCACTATGTGACCGAGGGCAACTACGACGCGCTGGGCAACATGCTCCTGTGCAAGAAGCTCATGCGTCACATGGGGCTCGACCCCTCGCGCTTGCGCCTGGAATGGATATCGGCCTCCGAGGGAAGCCGCTTCGCCGAAGTCATGAGCAGCTTCGCCGCTCAGCTTCAGGAACTCGGCCCGCTCGGCGAAGGAGAGGGCATCGATGCGCCGGACCTGAAGATCAAGCTCGATTCCTCGAGTCAGCTCGTCCCCTACATCAAGCTCGTGGAACGAGAGAAGTTCCGAGTCCCGACCAGAACGGAAGAAGCGTATCGGATCTTTTTCGAAAGCGACGAGACGAACCGGCTCTTCAACGAGTTGATCGCAGACAAGCTCGCTCTGCGCCAGATTCTGATGCTCCTGGAAGAGAAGCCGCTGTCGACCGGGGAGCTCTCCGAGCGCTTGGGTCTGGAGCCGTCAGAGATCTCGAGACACGTGAAGAGATCCTCCCAGCAGAGTCTGATCAGATACGACGTCGATCAGAAATGTTACGCCCTCGCTTGAATGAGGCAGGCTACGCATTGAAGACACAAGCCACGAACCACGAGAGAGTCGACCGAATCATCGATCAGCACCTGGGCGAAGCCAGCTCACTGATTCAGGTGCTGCTGGATGTTCAGGCGGAGAACGACTGGTTACCGCAGGAAGCGCTGGAGAGGATCAGCGAAAGGCTGGAGGTACCACTCTCTCGCGTGCAACACCTCACCACCTTCTACAAGGCCTTCAGCCTGGTCCCGAAAGGCCGTCACAAGGTCCACGTTTGCGTGGGAACCGCCTGTCATGTGCGGGGCGCCACGCGGATTCTGGACACGGTGCAAGATCTGACCGGCATCCAATCCGGTGAGACCGACATGGAGTTGAAGTTCAGCCTCGAAACCGTCAACTGCCTTGGCTGCTGTGCGCTGGGGCCGGTAATCGAGATCAACGGCAAGACACACGGCAACGTGTCGACGGCAAAGACCGAAGACGTGCTGAAAAGCTACGAGTAGAGAATCCCCATGGCGCAGTTCAAAACCTCGCAGGAGCTTGCAGAATATCGGCAACACCTGGCGGATCGGACGAGGGCGGAGCAACCCACTGTCTCTATCTGTGCCGGCGCGGGCTGTCTGGCATCAGGCGCGAGCGAGGTGATCGCGGCATTCAAGGCAGAGCTCGCCTCCGCGGGTCTCGAGGCGGACGTCGATACCAAGGGCACCGGATGCCCCGGGTTCTGCGAACGCGGACCGGTCGTTCTCCTCTATCCGGAAGAGACCTGTTACTTGCGCGTCAAGCCGGAAGACGTGCCGGAGATCGTTGAGCGCAGTATCAAGGGCAAAGGCCTGGTCGAGCGTTTGCTTTACGAGGACCCGACCACCGCCGAGCGCGTCCGGCACGAATCCGAGATTCCCTTCTACAAGCACCAGGAACGAACTCTACTCTCCAGCAACAGTCGCATCGACTCCAGGCGCATAGACGACTATCTGGCCATCGGCGGCTACTCGGCGCTCGTCAAGGCACTCTTCGAGATGAGCCCGGAGGCGGTGCTCGATGAGATCAACCGGGCCAACCTTCGAGGACGCGGCGGCGCGGGCTTCCCCGCGGGGCGAAAATGGGAAGGCTCGCGCAACGCTCCGGAAGACCCGAAATACGTAATCGTCAACGCCGACGAAGGAGACCCAGGAGCGTTCATGGACAGGGCGCTCTTGGAGGGAAACCCCCATTCGATCCTCGAGGGGCTGATGATCGGCGGTTACACCATCGGCGCCAAGGAGGGTTACGTCTACGTTCGCCAGGAGTACCCCCTGGCCGTTGAGAACGTGACGCTGGCCATTCAACAGGCCGAGCAGTACGGCTTGCTGGGCGAGAGCATTCTCGGCTCTGACTTCGACTTCGTGGTCAAAGTGCACAGGGGTGCCGGCGCCTTTGTTTGCGGCGAATCCACCGCCCTGATGACCGCCTTGGAAGGTCGAGTCGGAGAGCCCCGGCCAAAATACATTCGCTCTAACGTCAAGGGGCTGATGCACAAGCCCACGGTGCTCAACAACGTCGAGACCTGGGCCAACGTGCCGCTGATCGTCAATTCCGGCGCGGATTGGTTCACCCAGATCGGCACCGAGAGCAGCAAGGGCACGAAGATCTTCTCTCTAGTCGGCAAGATCAAGAACACAGGTCTGGTCGAGGTGCCTATGGGCATGACGCTCGCCGACATCATCTACAAGATCGGCGGCGGCGTTCCAAACGGGAAAAAGTTCAAAGCGGTGCAGACCGGGGGACCATCCGGGGGCTGCATACCCGAGCAACTGCTCAATCTGAGGGTCGGATTCGACGAGCTCAGCGATGCCGGCTCCATGATGGGTTCCGGCGGCATGATCGTGATGGATGAAGACAACTGCATGGTCGACGTCGCCAGGTACTTCATCAACTTCCTTACTGAGGAATCGTGCGGTAAGTGTGTACCTTGCCGAGAAGGCCTGCGCCAGATGCACAGGATCCTCACCAGAATCTGCGATGGAAAAGGCAGCGACGGCGATATAGAGACCCTACAAGACCTCTCCGAGGTAGCGTGCGAGGCATCGCTCTGCGCTCTTGGCAAGAGCGCACCCAATCCCTTTCTGAGCACCTTGCGCTATTTCCGTGATGAGTACGAGGCACATATCAAGGAGAAGCGCTGCACCGCTCTGTCCTGCAAGGAGCTCATCTCTTATTGGATCGACCCGGGGAAGTGCAAGGCGTGCCTGATCTGCATGAGGAAATGCCCTGCCCAGGCGATCGAAGGCGGCAAGAAGGAGATCCACGTGATCGACCAGGAGAAATGCGACACTTGCGGCGTGTGTCTCGACGTCTGCCCCGCTCGATTCGATGCGGTCAAGAAAATCTCCGGCGAGCCGGTGCCGGATGCTCTCCCGGAGATGGAGAGAGCCCTCTCGACGGGAGCTGCGCGATGACCGAGATCAGTTTGAACATCGACGGCAAAGAAGTCACGGCAGGCCACGGCATGAGTGTCTTGGAAGCCGCCAAGGGCGCGCAGATATCGATTCCCACCCTGTGTCACCACGACGCTCTGGAGCCCTTCGGCGGCTGTCGGCTTTGCATCGTCGAGGCGGAGGTCAGCGGCTGGACTCGGCTTGTCGTCTCCTGCGTGTACCCTGTTGCAAATGACCTGATCATCAGAACGCGGTCGGATAAGATCGATCGGATGCGCAAGACCATTCTGGAGCTCTTGTTGGCTCATGCGCCGGATTCCCCCCAGCTCCAAGAGCTCGCCGGCGAGTACGGGGCGAACAATGACCGTTTCGAAAAGGAAGTGTCGTTCTGCGTCCATTGCGGATTATGTGTGCGGTACTGTGCTGAAGTAAAGCAGCTGAATGCAATCGGGTTCATCGACCGGGGAATCAACAAGGAGATCAACTTCCTGCCGAAGATCGCCGCCCGCGAGTGTAACAGCTGCAAGGAATGCTTCCCGCTCTGCCCGACTTCGTATCTGCAAGCGGCTTTCGTCCTGCTGGAAGGTCTTGTGCCGATGGAAGCGCAGAAATAGCTCGATGAGAGGGGCGACTCCACCACACCCGCTGCTCGGCGCGATCTTCGGGATCTTCACTCTGTTGATGATCTCATGCTCGCCCAACACCGATCCTCGCTTGACGATGCGCCTGGCTACGACGACCAGCACCGCCAGCTCCGGCTTCCTGGACCACCTTCTGCCGGAGTTCGAGAGGGACACCGGCATCCACGTCGACTTCATTCCGGTGGGAACCGGGCGCGCATTGAAGTACGGGCGCGAGGGTGAGGTGGATGTGGTGTTGGTTCACGCGCCGCTGGCCGAAGAGGAGTTCGTGACGCAGGGTTTCGGCATCGAGCGAGTGCCGGTGATGTGGAACGATTTTGTTATTGTGGGGCCGTCCAGTGACAGGGCGCGGCTAGAGCAGGCCACCGGGGCGCAGGACGCTCTGCGCAGAATTGCCGCGAGCGGCTGCGCCTTCGTCTCACGCGGCGACGATTCGGGGACTCATCGCAAAGAACGTTTGCTCTGGAACGAGTCCGGTATCGAGCCTAGAGGAGCTTGGTACCTCGACGCTGGACAAGGCATGGGGCCTTGTCTCTTGATGACCGATGAGAAGGAGGCATATACACTGACCGATCGCGGCACTTTTCTGGCGATGCGCGCCGGGCTCGACCTCACGATCGTATTCGAGGGCGATCCTCTATTGAAGAACCCGTACGCAATGATCGCCGTGAATCCCACGAGCCGAGCCGACACCCAGCACACGGCAGCCGAGGAGCTAATACAGTGGCTGACCTCGCCGCGCGGGCGGGCCTTGATCGCCGGATTCCGCATCGATGGAGAGCCGCTCTTCCGGCTCTTCGAGAACCAAGTCTGACGCCAACACACCCTGGCTACCAACGATGCGCTTCCTTCTCGACGGTCTCTGGCAGGCGTGGAACCTGATTCTCCACGCCGACGAGGAGTTGCTCTCAGCGCTCTTCGTGACGCTACGCGTGTCGTTGATCTCGACATCGATCGCGTCGATCTTGGCGATTCCCACGGCCATCTTCATCGCGCGGCGGGAGTTACGCGGCAAGAAGACACTCTTGCTCTTGCTGCGCTGCTCGCTGGCTCTTCCCACCGTCACGGTCGGTCTTTTCGTCTACGCATTCATTGCCCGTAACGCGCTGCTGGGCGGGATGCATCTCCTCTTCTCCCCCACCGCGATCGTCATGGGCCAAGTTCTGCTCATCACGCCGCTGATCACCGCAATAGCTCATAGTGCCCTCGCCGAGAGCGCCGCGGCGGTGCACGAGGAGGCATCGATTCTCGGTGCCTCCACTTTTCAGGCCTCCCTCAAGGTGGCACTCGAGGCGCGCTCGGCGATCTTCACCGCGCTGATGACAGGTTTTGGCCGGGTGATATCGGAGGTGGGCATCTCACTGATGCTGGGCGGCAACATTCGCGGGTTCACGCGAACGATCACGACCGCGATCACGCTCGAGACCAGCCAGGGTCGCTTTTCCGTCGCCTTCGCCATGGGTATGGTGCTGCTGCTGATGGTGCTGATTCTCAACATTCTCATCCAGTTCGTGGATCGGCGGCGCGATGCTCTTTGAAATCGAGAAGGTGACACTGCGGCGCGGCAAGAGCTTCGTGCTCAGCATCGATCACCTTGCGCTCGATGCCGGCGAGAGGGTAGCGGTGACCGGCCCCAACGGCGCCGGAAAGAGCACACTGCTGCGGCTTCTCGCCCTATTGGAAAGACCGACATCGCAGGCACGCTTCCTGTTCCGCGGGGAGCCAGCGACAGCATCAACGGCGCGTCGCCAGAGCATCGGCTTGCTCAAGCAAGACTGCTGGCTCTTTCGCGGCAGCGTGCGGCAAAATCTCGCGTACCCACTCAAGGTCCGTCGCATCGCCGACAGAGAAAGAGCGTCGCGTATCGCCGAGACTCTGGTGCTCCTCGACCTCGATCGGCACGCCGACACTCGGGTCGACAGACTCTCCGGCGGAGAGCAGCGTCGCGTCGCGCTGGGCCGAGTCCTCATTGCTCGCCCGGAGCTCCTTCTACTAGACGAGCCGACAGCGCATCTCGATCGTCCCGCGGCCGGCCTGATCGAGCATGTGCTCTCCGAGTGGAAGACCGGCCTTCTGCTGGCGACCCACGACTTGCGTCTGGCGCATCGCGTGACCGGGCGTACCATAATTCTCGAGGAAGGCCGGATCACACCCGGCTCGCCCGAGAATGTGCTTTCCGGTCAGCTGCACAATGGCGCCTTGCTGACCGCCCGCGGCCTGAGGATCGTGCTGCCCCAGGGTGTCGTCACCGAGGCAAGAAGCGGCACGGCCATGGTCGATCCTCACGACCTGGTCCTCTCCCTGGAGCCTTTGCCATCTTCAATGAGCAACCAATTCTCCGGCCGCATCACTTCGGTGGAAGAGCAGAAGGGCAGTGTTCGGCTAGAGATCGAGTGCGGCGAACGTCTCACGTCGATCATCAGTCGCGAGGCCTACGAGAAGCTCGGCATCAACGTCAATTGCGCGGTGATGGTGTCGTTTACCGCGAGCGCGGTTGAGCTTCTGTAGGCTGCGAAGGGCGTGAGGTGGGGCGCGCGAGATTGTGGTTCCTCGTAAGTACGCAGGGCGGGAACTTCGATGGAGCGGAGCCGCTGGGCATGCCTGGCCGGGAGGGACGGCTGCCGGCTCGCCAGTGCGCAGTCCCCTCAAGGATCCTGCGAAATGTCGAAACGTCAGAAACGATGGACGACGCACCCTCGCCGCCGTTTGCTCTTCTTCTTTATCTCCCGCTCGGCCCTGTTTCGCGCCGCCGATCCGGCGACTACTTGGTTGACAGCCCGACCCGTATGCGTGAGATCCTCACCTACCGGCGGTGCCGACGCCGAACCCCGATGGATCCTCCCCCGCGGGATCCCTCGACCGGGGCAAAGGGGAGCCGACTCCTCCGGCGGGCTCGTCGCGTGATCTTCGCTGCGCGGCCGAGGGGGCGGGGGCCGAGGCGGCGCAGAGCGAGGAGAGCGACGATGACCGCCCACAAAGACCTCAAGAGAATCATCCGCGAACGCCAAGAGAAGACCGGAGAGGCGTACACCGCGGCGCGGGCACGTGTGATGCGCGACCGCGCAGCCCTGCTTGGCCTGGACGAGGACCAAGAGCCCCCCGCCGAGCCCCGACGCGCCGATGCGGTCGTGCTCAAGGTGAACCGGCAATCGGCACGGGTCCGCATCCTGGGAGAAGACGGCCAGGTCACGTTCCGGTCTAGCGACGTCTGGGAGATTGTGCCCGGCCACATCGTCACGCTCGTCATCGAGAAGCGCTGGACCTGGCGGGAGGGTGCGTACGCGAGCGGCAGGATCGAGAACCCACGGATCGACATCGAGAAGCTCGGCTTGATCCCGCTTCCCCTCGAGGGTGGCAGGCTCGAGGATCTGCGAGCGGCCTACAAGCCCTACCGGGACCCCGATCCGTACGCGCCGCTCTGGAGGAAGTTCACCGCGAAGCCACGAGCCAGGTTCGAGATGGACCCCATCGCCTGGGGCACTTTCCCCGGCGCCAATGTCGATGACAACCTCACCTGCGGCGCGGCCGAACTGGCGGAGATGGGCGACCGCGAAGGTGCCCGGAAGCTCTTGATGGAGGCGCTGTGCGTCGACCTGCGGTGCATCGACGCGCATGCCCACCTCGGCAATCTCGAGCTCGCCCGCCGGCCCGAGCGCGCCATCGTCCACTACGAGATTGGGATCCGCATCGGCGAGCTCTCGCTGCCGCCGAGCTTCGACGGCGTACTTGTCTGGGGAGCGATCTACAATCGGCCCTTCCTGCGCTGTCTTCACGGCCACGGACTCGGCCTTTGGCGTCTCGGCAAGCCGGATGAGGCTCGCGAGGTGTTCGAGCGGATCCTCTCGCTCAACCCGAACGACAACCAGGGTGTGCGAGAGTGCTGGGACGACATCCGCCACAACAGGTCATGGGAGGAGATGGTCGCGGGTGAAGAGGCGTGCAACGTAACACCGCCCACGATTCACCGGCTGATCCCCCTGGGTTAGGGGCCACGCAAGAATGAGTGGGGATTTTGGCGTCCAGATTTGGGTCAGATTTGGCCGATCCGATTGAGTGCAACCGGAGGCGTAGCCGCAGTCTACGTCGAGGATTGCGCGATTGAGGCGTCGGTCGAGGTCCCGGCGTGTCCAGGTTCGGGCCAGTATAGTGGACCCCAGATTCCGGACAGCAGTCTAAGCTGTGCTTGAGAAACTGAGGCAATCGATGAGCGAGATCATCCACGATGAGCCAAATGGGCAAATAGCAATGGGCCTACGCCAGCTTCCCGACGTAGGCCCACTTCTCTTGGATCGCTCATCGAGTTGTTTTGATGAGCGTCTGGCTTGGCTCCCCGGGTAGGATTCGAACCTACAACCTAGTGATTAACAGTCACCCGCTCTGCCGTTGAGCCACCGGGGAATATGTCTTGCGGGAGCCTTCAGGCCCCGAGAGTGGAGGATGCTACCTCTGGATGGGTGCGTCGATCCACTCTCTTGGTTCGGCGCGACTACTCGTCCTCGACCTCCATCGACTCCGGCTTGTGGGTGAGTTGGAGGATCGCCATGGGAGCGTCGTCGCCCTGGCGGTAGCCGAGGCGGATGACACGGGTGTAACCGCCGCTGATCTCTTTGTAGCCGGGGGCGATCTCGTCGAAGAGCCGTTGCAGTGCCTTGGGCTCCTGGATGAAGCGGGCCGCTTGGCGGCGGGCGTGTAGATCGCCTCTCTTACCGAGGGTGATCATACGCTCCACGTAGCGACGTCCGTATTTCGCTTTGGCCAGCGTCGTGCGCACTTCACCGTGGTTGAACATGGCCGTGGTCAGATTCCGGAACATCGCCTTTCTATGCGAGGCGGTCCGGTTCAGCTTGATCGTTCTCTTCTTGTGCCGCATGGCGGTCCCTATCCGGCGATCGTCGCCTCGGTGGATTCGTCCACTTCAGTGCCCTCGTCGAGCGCTCCAGGTGGGGGGATGAAACCCTCGACCTCCATCGCAAAGCCGAGTCCGTACTCCGCCAAGATCTCTTTGAGCTCCACCAGAGACTTGCGGCCGAAGTTGCGGTACTTGAGCATCTGCGGCTCGGTCTTCTGAACCAGATCGCCCAGAGTTCGAATGTTGGCCATCCGCAGGCAGTTGGCCGAACGCACCGAGAGCTCGAGCTCGTCGACCGGGCGCCTGAGCAGGTCCTTCATGCGCTCCAGCTCCTCGTCGTGCTCCTCTTCCTCTTCGATTTCGGGCTCCTCGTCGAAAGTGATGAGGAGTTGAAGGTGATCTTTGAGAATCTTGCCGCCGAACGAGACCGCGTCTTCGGGAGAGACGGTTCCGTCGGTGTGTACTTCCAGCGTCAGCTTGTCGTAATCGGTTCGCTGCCCAACGCGGGTGTTGCCCACCTCGTAGAGCACGCGAGTCACGGGCGAGTACACCGCATCGACAGGAATCGTGCCTATGCCCGAGCCGTCCAGCACGCTTCGATCCACCGCCACATAGCCGCGACCGGTCGTGATCTCCGCCTCGAGCTGGAACTTGCGATCCTCGGTCATCGTCGCGATATGAAGGTCGTGATTGAGAATCTCGACCTCTGGGTCAGGCTCGATATCGGCAGCGGTCACCGGGCCCTCGCCACTGTGCGATATTCGAATCGTCTTCGGCTCGATATCCACCAGCAGTTTGACACGCAAACGCTTGAGCGCCATCACGATCTGACTCATGTCTTCGAGCACGCCCGGCAGTGTCGAGAACTCGTGCTGCACGCCCTCGATCCGAACCGCCGTTACCGCCGCTCCGTGAATCGACGACAGGAGCACACGACGCATGGCATTGCCGAGCGTGTGCCCGAATCCCCGTTCCAGGGGCTGTACAACGAACTTCCCGTAGCGATCGGTGGTCGTCTCTCTCTCGACCTCGACCCGCTTCGGCATAGTCAGGCTCTTCATCTTCATCTTCATAGCATCAGTTCCTTGACCAGAATAGGAAACCTCCCGCCCCACGATTCGGGCGGCCGCCCCTCGAAACTACTTGGAGTAGAGCTCGACGATCAGGTGTTCCTCGATCGCGAGATCCACATGGTCACGTCTCGGCTCCGACATTACGCGGCCCGCGAAAGTCTTCGCGTCCATCTGTGTAACCCAGTCGGGCGTCGTTCCGAGTCCCTTGACGGCACGGCCAGCGGCCACGTACTGGCTCTGACGGCTGCGATCTCGTTCCCGGACGGCGACCTCATCGCCCACTCGTACTTGGTACGAGGGGATATCGACCGTTCGACCGTTCACAGCGATATGGCGGTGGCGGACCATCTGCCTCGCCGCCTTTCGTGATGGCGCCATTCCCATCCTGAAGACGACATTGTCGAGGCGCATCTCGAGCAGTCGCAGCAGATTCTCTCCCGTGACGCCCTTCATTCGGTCCGCCCTGGCGAAGTAGTTGCGGAACTGACGTTCCAGCACTCCGTAGATCCGCTTGACCTTTTGCTTCTGGCGAAGCTGTTGCCCATAGTTCGAGACCTGACGTCGTCCGCCCCTTTTCGACTTGTCGCCGGGCGAGAAAGGTCTCTTCTCGTACGCGCACTTCTCGGTGAAACACCGCTCTCCTTTTAGGAAGAGCTTCATCTCTTCACGGCGGCAGAGTTTGCACACCGCATCGGTATAGCGAGCCATTCTCGAATCTCCTAGAGCGCGTCGCGCTCCCTACACCACGCCCCGGGCGTGAACCTCAGGTGAGTGGTGGGTTTTTCGCAAGAGTCGTCAAACGCGACGCCGCTTCGGTGGGCGGCAACCGTTGTGGGGAATCGCCGTCACATCCTTGATTTGCGAGATGTCCAGACCACCGGCGGCGATCGATCGGATCGCCGCTTCGCGACCGGAGCCCGGTCCCTTCACCCAGACTTCGACGTTGCGCATGCCAAGCTCGTAGGCTTCGCGAGAAGCCTCTTCGCCAGCAAGCTGCGCCGCGAAGGGCGTGCTCTTGCGTGAGCCTTTGTAGCCGACCTTTCCGCCGGTCGACCAGCTCACCACTCGCCCTTGGGTGTCGGTGATCGTGACCGCCGTGTTGTTGAACGTCGCCTTGACATGAGCGACGCCGTTGGCCTCGACCTGAATCTTCTTCTTCTTGACTCTCGTTGTTGAGCGTCTGCGAACCATTCGAATCTCCTAAGCCCGGGTCGTCCACCACCGTCGCGAGGACAATGCTGGATCGAGGGCCGTGCTATCTGGCCTTCTTCTTCCCAGCGATGGTGCGTCGCGGTCCCTTGCGGGTCCGTGCGTTGGTACGAGTGCGCTGCCCGCGCACCGGCAGTCCACGACGGTGGCGCAGTCCACGAACGCAGCCGATGTCCA
>CAZFNT010000010.1:0-20096 GCA_964520315.1 uncultured Gemmatimonadota bacterium | reverse complement strand
CCGGTTCGGAGAAGAGCACCTCAATCTCCCCCGCCGGCTCCACCCCGGTGGCGCCATCTGGCGGGAATGTGGAGACGATCTCCGGCGGAATGTCGTCCACCGGGCCGCCCGGAGGCGGAGCGATCTCCGCGCAACCGATCGCGAGCAAGCTGGCGAGAGTCGGTGCGCAGGAGAAAGCGCGTCTCACTCTTCCTCCGCCCACCTCTTCAAGGCGCGCGCGAGCTTGGTCTCCGAGGAGGGATCTAGCCCGTAGCGCTCCGCCAGCTCCAGCATCCACTCTTCCCAGCGCTCGACCCTCGCGCCGCCTCTCAGCTCGAGCTCCAACTCCCAGAAGAGCTCTCCGTCGACCCAGCGAGTAGTATCGAGAGCGAGAACCGCTTCCCCAGCCGACGAGAGCCGTAGCTCTCGGGAGCGCCTCGACGTGACAAAGCGCACGAGCAGCTCGAGCGGCCGCCGGCCCACGAGCTCCAATAGACGCCGCACGGGCGCGGCCTCGGTCCTCCATGGCACGAGTGGATCGAAATCGGGCACGCGGCTCTCGAGCTCGACCATGCGATGAAACGCGCCTCTTCTATGGTGGCCCTCTTTCAGGGTCAAGAGCGGATCGGAGCGCCCATCTTCGTTCCGGCGCAGGCGAAACGCGGCCGCAACTGCGCAGAGCCCGCGGTCCGAGGTGTCGAAATAGCTATTGTCTAGCTCGCTCGTCCGCCAGTCCCCCGCCTCGACGCCTTCGGGGAGCGGCGCCTTCGCGAGCTCGTCGAGGAGATCCGCCGAACGAGCCTCCCACTTCCACTCCCGCTCCGTCGTCAAGCCGCGCTCGAACCGGATTCGAGTGTGGACCCCTCCTCTTCGTCCCCCAGCGCCTCGATCGCCCGGGAGATGTGCATGGAGCAGAACTTCGGGCCGCACATCGAGCAGAACTCGGCGCTCTTGAAGTGCTCGTGCGGCAGTGTTTCGTCATGCATCCGCCGGGCGGTCTTCGGATCGAGGGAAAGCTCGAACTGCTTCTCCCAATCGAAGCGGTATCGCGCCCTCGATATTGCGTCGTCACGATCGCGAGCGCCCGGACGCCCCCGGGCCACGTCCGCCGCGTGAGCGGCGACTTTGTAGGCGACGATGCCCTGTCGAACATCGTCTAGATCGGGCAGCCCGAGATGCTCCTTCGGGGTGACGTAGCACAGAAGAGCGACTCCCGCCCAGGCGGCCAATGCAGCACCGATCGCGGAAGTGATGTGGTCATAACCCGGTGCGACGTCGGTCACGATCGGCCCGAGCACGTAGAAGGGAGCCTGATCGCAGGTTTCCTGCTGCCGCCGCACATTCATCTCGACCTGGTCCATCGGAATATGGCCGGGCCCCTCGATCATCACCTGCACGTCGCGCGCCCAGGCGCGGCGGGTCAGCTCGCCCAGCACATCGAGCTCCGCGAACTGGGCCTTGTCGGATGCGTCGGCCAGCGAACCGGGCCGCAGTCCGTCACCGAGCGACAAGCAGACATCGTGCTCGCGACAGATCTCGAGCATCTCGTCGAAGTGGGTGTATAGAGGATTTTCTTCTGAGTGGGCGAGCATCCATTCGGCGAGCAATGAGCCGCCGCGGCTGACGATCCCCGTGAGTCGGCGGGCGGCCGCGGGCAGATGCTCTCGCAGAATCCCGCAGTGCACTGTGACGTAGTCGACCCCCTGGCGCGCCTGATGCTCGATGTTCTCGAGCAACATCTGCGGCGTCATGTCGACCGTGCTCTCGACCCGTTGAATAGTCTGGTAGATCGGAACAGTGCCGAGCGGCATGGGGGACCTGGTCAACATCTCCTCTCGGATCGTGTCTATATGGGCCCCTGTGGAGAGGTCCATCACCGTGTCCACATCGAGATCGACGCAGAGATCGAGCTTGGCCAGCTCGCCTTCGAGGCAGGAGGTGACCGACGAGTTGCCGATGTTTGCGTTGATCTTGCAGCGAGCCGCCACACCGATACCTGTGGGCACGAGCGCCTTGTGATGTAGATTCGCCGGGATGATCATGCGGCCCTTCGCCACCTCGTCTCGGACCACTCCTGTCGAAAGGGCTTCCCTCTCGGCCACGGACTCCATCTCCGGAGTCGTATCGCCCCGTCTGGCGTGGTAGAGCTGAGTCCCGCTCGTTGTACGACTCATCGATCACTGCCTCGCGCCCGACCCGCCCGCATCAGACCGCGGGAGCTCTTGCGGATGAAGTCGATCAGCGGGAGCACGATCGGGTGGGGCTCCTGCGCGTCGAGCTTCTCGAGCGCCGCGGCGACGGTCAGCTTCGAGCGGAAGATCGTCTTGTATGCGCGCCGGATCTCGCGGATCTCCTGTTCGCTGAAGCCGCGACGCGAGAGCCCAACGGCGTTGGCGCCGACGATCCTCGGCTCCGAGCCTGCCGCCAGCGCATAGGTCGGCACATCTTGGGTGACGCGGGAGCAGCCACCGATCATGGCGTGGGCGCCTATGTGTACGAACTGGTGGACTCCCGTCAGTCCGCCGATGATGGCATGGTTGTCTACTCGCACATGACCGGCGAGATTGGCCGAGTTGGCCAGCACGACCCTGCTCCCGAGCTGGCAGTTGTGGCCCACATGCGAGTACGCCATGAGCAGATTGTCGTTCCCGAGCCGGGTCTCTTCGTCAGCGGCGGTCGCCCGGTTCACCGTGCAGTACTCTCGGAAAGTGTTGCGGTCCCCCACGATCGTGTAGGACACATCGCCACCGAACTTCAGATCCTGTGGGGTCGACCCCACCACCGCGCCGTGATGGATGCGGTTGCCCCGCCCCAAACGGGTATGGGCTCCCACCATCGCGTGGGCTCCCACAACGGTCTCGTCCCCTATGACGACGTCCTCCTCGATCACCGCGTACGGGCCGATCACAGCACCGTCTCCGACACGGGTCGCCGCGTGCACGACCGCGGTAGGGTGAATTCCGCTGATCAGTTCCATGCCGTCGATCCTCACTCGGTCGCTCCCATCGTGTCTTGTCGGTCAACCACCATGGCTTGCATCTCCGTTTCACAGACGACCGCCCCTTGAACGGTCGCTCGGGCGCTGACCCGGGAGAGACGCTGCAGCCGTGTCACGAAGACCTCGAGTCGAAGCTGGTCCCCCGGAACGACCGTCTTTCGGAATCGGGCGTTCTCGATCGCCGCAAGATAGACCATCTTTCCCGCGAAGTCTTCCCGACTTCTGTAGAGGATGTAAGCGGCTGCCTGCGCCAGGGCCTCGAGAATGAGTACGCCGGGCATGACCGGCTGCCCTGGAAAATGCCCCTCGAAGTACGGCTCGCAGGCGGTCACGTTCTTGATCGCCACCAACCGCTTGCCGATCTCGATCTCGACAATGCGATCGACCAGCAGGAAGGGGTACCGGTGGGGCAAGATGTCCATGACCCGTTGAATGTCATAAAGCCCGCCTTCTTCCACGGCCCTTTCTCGAACCAGCTCCTTGGCAAAGCTCACATTCGCGGCGTGGCCCGCACGGATCGCGATCACATGCCCGAGGATCCTGCCAGGCACGAGCGAGAGATCTCCGATCAGGTCGAGCATCTTGTGACGGGCGGGCTCGTCGGCAAAACGCAGAGGCTCCTCGTTCAGCGTGCCCTCTTTGCTGAAAACCACCGCGTTTTCGAGGCTGCCACCTTGGATCAGCCCTTCCGCGCGGAGGTGCTCGATCTCATGATCGAAGCAGAAAGTGCGGGCGGGTGCCACCCGATCCCTGAAGCGGCCGAGCGGCTCGGAAACCGTGCCCATGCCGAGCTGCGGGTGCTCGAAGTCGATGTTGAATGTGACCCTGAACTCGTCGGGTGAAGGCAGGTACACGAGCTCCGCCCCCCCCTCTCGAAAGTGCACCGGTCCGTTGAGCCGAAAGAGCTCGGGAGAGACACTCTGGGGGACGATCCCCACGCGATCGATCGCCTCGACCACGGGCAGGGCGCTGCCGTCCAGTGCCGGCGGCTCGGGCCCATCGAGCTCTATGATCACATTGTCGACATCGCACCCGCGTAGCGCCGCGAGCACGTGCTCCACCGTGTGCACTTCGACACCGTCCTCGGAGGCGAGATTCGTTCCCCTCGGAGTGGTGTGCACCCGCTCGATTCTGCCCGGAATCTCCGGCCGCCCCTCGACATCGATTCGAACGAAAACCCGCCCCGTCGACTCGGCCGCAGGCAACAGTCTCATCTTCACCGGCCGGCCGGTATGCAGCCCCACTCCCTCGAACTCGATTGGCGCATTGATAGTGCACTGACGTCTCATCGGACCTTTCCGTGGAGCCGCGCTCCTGCGCCCCCGACCCTCAATTCACCTCTTGGGCAGCGTCCAGGCGCCGCTCGACCGCCCGCAATCGCGCCGCGATCTTCGGAAGCCGGGCGATCCAGGCCAAAGTGCGCTTGCCCTCGCGGTGCGGGCGCGCGGGTGTGCCCATCACACACATGCCGTCGGGGATCGAGCGCGTCACCGCCGATCGCGCCGCGACCATCGCGCCGTCGCCGATCCTCACGTGGCCGATTATGCCGGCCTGCCCACCGATGACCACATTGTCGCCCAGCGTCGCCGACCCCGAGATGCCCACATGCGCACAGACGATCGTGTTCTTGCCCATCTTGACGTTGTGGCCGATCTGCACCAGGTTGTCGATCTTCGAGCCGGAGCCGATGACCGTCTCGCCAAGAGTCGCGCGATCGATGGTGGTATTCGCCCCGATCTCGACGTCATCGCCGATCAGAACTCTGCCCACCTGCGGGATCTTCTCCTGAACACGCCCGTTCTGCGCGAACCCGAAGCCGTCCGCACCGATCACGGCGCCAGCGTGCACCACCACCCGATCGCCGATCTCGACCCGCTCCCGGATGACGGCGTTCGGATAAATCAACGCATCGTGCCCTATTCGGGCGCCCTCACCCACATAGGCGCCCGATCGGATGATGACGCGATCGCCGATACGGGCCCCCGCCTCCACCACCGCCCGGGCTTCGATCGACACCGCCTCTCCGATCTCGGCCGCGGGGGAAACCGTAGCCGAGGCGTGGATCCCCTGGCCCAGCCGGCGACCATCGGGGTGAAAGAGGTGCATAACGTTGATCAATGCGACCTGCGGGTTGTCGACTTCAAGGCGTGTGGGCCCACCGTCGGCCGTGACCCGATCTTTCGGGACGATGACCGCGCTCGCCCGACACTCAGCGAGGTGTGGCAGGTATCGCCGGTTCGTCAGAAAGGAGACCTCGCCCCGCTGGGCCTCCTTGATCCCCTGGATCCCCGTGATCTCGACCTCCGGCAGTTCGCCGGGATCCGCACCGATAAGCTCGGCGAGCTGTCGTAGCATGATCGGCATAGGCTCGTTTTCCTCTCGACTCTCGAACCTCGAACCTCGAAGGGCTCCCTTACTCTTCGACGCTCGAGTCGAGCTCGGAGATGACGGTTTCGGTCAGATCGAGATCACCGTCCGCCCACACCACACCCGCGGCTGAAGCATCGAAGATCATCGCGTAGCTCTCTCGCTCGGCCACGATCTTGATCGATTCCAGGATGGCCGCCTCGACCGGTCGCAGCAATTCCGCCCGCCGCTTAGCCGCTTTTCCATCCGGGCCGAAGTACCGCTGCACATACTCGTCCAGCGCAACCCTCTTGCGGTTGATCTGCTCCTCCTTTTGCCTCTTCGCGGCATCGGAGAGCATCGCCGACTGGCTCTGGTACTCCTCGAAGAGCTGAGCCACCTCTTGCTCCATCTCAGCGCCCTCCTGGCGCCAAGCGTCGATCTCCTGCTGGAGCTGGGCGACCGCCCCTTTCGTGGCGCTGTAGCGCTCGAGAATCTCGTCGGAGCGCACAAAGCCCATCTTTTGCTCGGCGTTGGCGTACCCACCGGTGGCGATCGAGATGACCGCCGCGTAGCCGAGAGCTTGAATCGTTCTCATCGTGGAATCCTTGTGTCACCAGGGCGTGATCAGAATGCCCCTTGATTGCCGAACTGGAAATGAGGCTCCCATTGGGGGCCGTCGATCCGGTCGAAACCGTAGCCGAAATCGAAGCCGATCAGCCCGATCGGTGGAACGACCAGGCGCACTCCGACACCGGCTCCTCGCATCAAGTCGAAGGGTTGCGTGCTCACCAGGTCCTCCCAGGTGTTGCCCGCATCGAGAAACGCAAGACCGTATACCTGATTCTCCGCCACAGGGAAGCTGTATTCCAGTGTCGTCTTCAGCAGCGTGCGGCCGCCAAGCACCAGGCCGTCCTCTCGCGGACCGATCGATCGATCGGGGTAGCCGCGCAAGGGGTTGACGAAGGTCCCCCCCATCTCGAAACGCTCATAGATCGGAACCTGGTCGGCAGAGGTGAAGCCGTTGACATAGCCCGCCTCCACGCCGACGTGAAGCGCCAGCTTCCACAACGTCGGGATCGTCCAGGTCGATTTCGCGATGTACTTGTGGAAAGAAACGTCGCCGCCCATCGCGCCTCCGGCGAACTCCGCGCTGATTGAGCTCTCCGACCCGCTCGTGGGGAATTGGAAGTTGTCGCGGCTGTTGCGCACGATCGTCCAGAGCGTCGACACGGTCTGCTGCGGACCATCGGTCGAGTAGCGGGCCAGGGCGCTCGAGCTGCTGCTCACATCGACATCGACATCCTCGACCTTCCAGGTCGTCGATGCCCTCGTGTGGAGCAGCCCCGGAATCGGGCGGGCGAGGCGAAGGCTGACGCCGCGCCGATCCTCGTCGTAGTCGAATCGGGTTCGCCGCAGGGTGAAGATATCGAAACCGACGCTGGTCGGCGTGTCCATGAGCCAGGGCTCGGTGAACGAAACCAGGAACTGCCTCTTGAACTGCCCGAATTCCCAATTGAAGTTCGCGTTCCACCCGTTCCCGAACACATTGGGGTGCCCGATTCCGACCGTGCCGGTGACCCGATCGAGCGCTGAGTAGCCGATCGCCAGATTGAACTGCCCGGTGAATTTCTCTTCGACGTTCCAGACGAGATCGAGATCCCCCTCGTCGTTGGCGCGCTCGAAGGTCGGTTCGACATTCTCGAAGAAGCCGAGATTGAAGATCCGTTGCTGGCTCAGGATCAGCCGATTCGCGGAGTAGACCTCGCCCGGGTGCACATGCAACTCGCGCCGAATCACATGCTCCTTGGTCTTCACATTCCCCGCCACCTCGATCCTGCGGATGCGCGCGGGCTCACCCTCGCGGATCGTGAAGTGAACATCGATCGTGTCGCCTCGAACGGTCTCGTCCGGCTGCACCAGGCTGTATATGTACCCCCGGTCGGCGTAGAAGCGACCGATGCCCTCTTGCGTACCGTCGAAGGCAGCCTGATCGAAGGCCGAGCCGGATCGCAGGCGAACCAGTCTCTTCAGTCCGACCTCGGTGAGAACTTCGTTCCCCTCCCAGCTCACCTCGCCCACGTGGTAACGGTCGCCCTCGTCCAAGAAGAGCTCGAGCACCATCTCGGCCCCCCGCTTCTTGTAAGAGAGTTGGTGATCGTAGGCATCCACATCGCGATAACCGGCTTTGCGATAGTGCTCCTCGATCGCCTTCAAGTCGACCTCGATCTCGGCTTCCTTGAACTCGCCCCCACGAAACCACCGCTTCTCCTTGTTCTCGAGCAGTCCTTTCAGGTCCTCGTCGTCGAAGGCGATGTTGCCATGGATGTAGATACGACCGATCCGCACCTTCTCGCCCGGGTCGGCCTCGATCGTCACGTCGATCGCGCCTTCCTCCGCCTCGGCGAGCTCCGCCTGAACAGTCGCGTTCAGATACCCCTCCTCCAAAAAGAGATCGCGAATTCTCGTGGCCGCGTCGAACACCTCGCCCCGATCCAGCACCTGTCCGGCCACCACTCGAAGTGCGTCGTCCAGATCGGTTTCGGAAAGCGTGCCGGCTCCCTCGACCTTCAGCTCTCCGATCCTGGGACTCTCGACGACCCGGAGCTCGATCTCGAGGCCCTCACCGCCCCGCTGGGCATGCACGCGCACATCGTCGAAAAGCCCAAGGGCGTGGACGCGAGCGATCGCCTCTCGCAGATCCGGCGTCGAAATCGTATCGCCCGGGCTCAGCCCAAATGCCCGCTCGACCAGCTCCGGATCGTGGTTCGCCAGTCCCCGCGTCTCGATCCCACCGACAACCTCGACGCCCCACGCCGGGGCGGCGAAGCACGACGCGGCGAAGATGAAAATGGCGACGGCGAGGCGATGCACGGGGCGTGGCTCCGGAAGGGTGCAAAAGCGCTCAAATTAGCACACTGCCGCGATTGCATCCAAGCTCCTAGGGCTCGCAGGGCGGGAGCTTCGCCCGGAGCGGAGCCGCGGGGTATGCCTGGCCCAAGTAATGACGTCTACCCGCCCGCCAGTGCGCGGTCTCCCCCCCCTTTTCCCATCGCTTTCTCGATCGGAAGGTCAGACCTGCGCCGGCTCCGCATTTTCGGCTTGGCGGAAAACCAGCGCGTCGGCCTCGTCGTTCGCGCCGGCAAAGATCGTCGTGCCGGCAGGGAAGGTGCCCCTGAGAAGCTCCTCGGCCAGAGGGTCTTCGAGCAGCCGCTGGATCGCGCGGCGGAGCGGTCTCGCACCCAAGTCGGGGTCGAAGCCATGAGAGACGAGCACCTCCTTCGCCTCGTCCGATACTACGAGGGTCAGGTCCTTCTCCTCCAAACGCTCGTTCACCTCGGCCAGGAAGATCTCAACGATCGTGGCCATCTCGGGCTTGTCGAGGGGGCGGAAGACAATCACGTCGTCGAGGCGGTTCATGAACTCGGGGTTGAAGGTCTTCTTGATCTCCTCCATCAGCTTCCCCTTCATCGCCGCGAAACTACTCTCCTTCACGTCGCCGCCGCGGAAGCCGAACTTCTTCGCCGTCGCCGCAGCCCGCGTGCCCGCGTTCGATGTCATGATCAGAACGGTGTTCTTGAAATCGACCACTCGACCGTAAGAATCGGTGAGCTGCCCATCGTCGAGAACCTGAAGGAGGATGTTGTACACGTCGGGGTGCGCCTTTTCGATCTCGTCGAGCAGGACCACGGAGTACGGGCGTCGCCGCACCTTCTCCGTCAGCTGGCCCCCCTCTTCGAACCCGACGTAGCCCGGAGGAGCCCCGACCAGACGGGATACGGCGAACTTCTCCATGTACTCCGACATATCGACTCGCACCAACGCCGACTCGTCTTCGAAGAGGAACGCGGCGAGCGAGCGCGCGAGCTCGGTCTTGCCGACACCGGTCGGCCCCACGAATACGAAGGAGCCGATCGGGCGCTTCGGATTCTTGATGCCGGCCCGCGTGCGACGGATCGCCTTCGAGATCGCCTCGATCGCCTCATGCTGCCCCACAACTCTCTTGCCGACACCGGCCTCCATATCGAGCAGCTTCTTCGTTTCAGACTCGCCCATGCGGTAGATCGGGATTCCAGTCATCGACGATACGATCGTCGCGATCTCCGGTTCTCCTACTTCGACATCGTGGTCCGCTCGCTCCTCGGCCCAGGCGCGCTTCTTCTCCGCGTAATCTTCCTTCAGTCGCTTCTCGCGATCCCGGCACTCCGCGGCCTTCTCGAACTCCTGATTCGCGATCGCCGCCTCTTTTTCTTTGGTGATCTGCTCGATCGAGTCGTTCATCTCCATCAGTCCAGTCGGAACAGTGGACTGCGCCAACCTGGCGCGCGAACCGGCTTCATCGATCACATCGATCGCCTTGTCGGGAAGGAAGCGATCCTGGATGTAGCGTTCAGCCAGCCGAGCCGAGGCGAGCAAGGCCGCATCGGTGATTTTCACCCGATGGTGGGCCTCGTATTTGTCCCTGAGCCCCTTGAGGATTCCCACCGTCTCTTCCACCGACGGCGGATTCACGAGGACCGATTGAAACCTACGTTCCAGAGCACCGTCCTTCTCGATGTACTTGCGGTACTCGTTGAGCGTTGTCGCCCCGACACACTGGAGCTCCCCGCGCGAGAGCGAAGGCTTGAGCATATTCGATGCGTCGATGGCGCCCTCGGCGGCACCGGCCCCGACGAGGGTGTGGAGCTCGTCGATGAAGAGAATGACATCGTCGGACTGAACGATCTCGTTCATCACCGCCTTGAGGCGCTCTTCGAACTGGCCGCGGTACTTGGTGCCGGCGATGACGGCCGCGAGGTCGAGGGTGAGAACGCGGCGGTTCTGCAGGATCTCCGGCACGCGTCCATCGATGATCCGCTCCGCCAACGCTTCCACGATCGCGGTCTTGCCCACTCCCGGCTCGCCTATGAGGACCGGATTGTTCTTCTTTCTGCGGCAGAGGATCTGAGCGACCCGCTCGATCTCGGCATCGCGGCCGATGATCGGGTCGAGCTTGTCGTCCCGCGCCATCTGGGTGAGATCTCGACAGAAGTGGTCGAGGGCCGGAGTCTTGCTCTTGCCACTCTTCTTCTCGGATGGCGTATCGCCGCCGCCGGACGAGGCCGGCTCTCCGCCGAGGAGCTTTATCGTCTCGCCGCGAACCTTCTCGGTATCGGCTCCGAGACGCCCCAATACGCGCGCCGCAACGCCCTCCGCCTCCTTGATCAGGCCGAGAAGCAGATGCTCGGTACCGACGTAGCTATGACCGAGGCTCCTCGCCTCTTCGACCGCCAGCTCCAACACCTTCTTGGCGCTCGGCGTGAAGGGAACCTCGCCGATCAGCGCTGTGCCTCCCGGTGCGGGGATCGCCTCTTCGATCGCTTTGCGCACCTGATCCAGGTCGAGTCCCAGATTGATGAGGACCGCAACCGCGATCCCCTCGCCCTCACGAACCAGGCCGAGCAGCAGATGCTCCGTCCCGATGTAATCGTGCTGGAGTCGACCCGACTCCTCTCGGGCGAGAAACATGACCTTTCGAACCCGCTCGGTGAACTTGTCGTGCATGATCGGTTCCAACAAAAAGGCTGAGTGCGATGGAGCTTTCAGGGGACGAGACGCGAGGGAACGCAACGCGACCCTTGCAGACCAACTTACTACAGATGGAAGTCGGCCAGTTTCTCTCGAACTGAACGGGACCGCCGTCCGTCACGTTCGTCTTGGGTCAACTCCCGCCCCGCCGCAACCTGCAAATGCGCCGGCTGAGCAAGAAGAACGATCTCGTTGAGCGTTCTGAGGCTGAGTCCCTGGATCATACCCAGGCTGACCCCCATTCGGACCACGGAGGCCAAGTTGATCATCTCTTTCGAAGTTAGCAGGCGCGCGCTCTTGAGCTCCCCGATCGCCCGCCAGACGCGATCTTCCACGGAATCGCGGCTGCCCTTGGCCAGGAGCGCCTCGCGGGCGCGCTTCTCGTACTCGATGACGTGCTGCGTCACGCGCTCGAGTTGCTCGATGAGATGTTCCTCGGAGACACCGAGCGTGCGTTGGTTCGAGATCTGGAAGAGGTTGCCCATCACATCGGTTCCCTCGCCGTAGAAACCACGGACAACGAGATTCACGTGCGACACGCCCCGCAGGACCTTTCCGATCTCTCGGTTGAGGACCAGGCCGGGCAGGTGGATCAGCGCCGACACCCTCATGCCGGTCCCCGTGTTGGTGGGGCAAGCGGTCAGATAGCCCCATCGCTCGGAGAAGCTGTAGGGGAGGAAGATCTCGAGCTCATCGTCGAGGCCGCTGATCTGGTCCCAGGCATCTCGGGGCGCGAATCCGCCTCGAATGACCTGCAAGCGCAGATGATCCTCTTCGTTGAGCACCGCGCTCGCGGCTTCGGATGGCCCGACTATCAGTCCCACGTGTCCGGGAGCGTCCGCGTAGGTCGGGCTGACCATGTGGCGTTCGACGAAGAACAAGCGTTCGGTCGGTGTGAGAGCGCCGAAGCGATGGAGCTCTCCCCCGCGGAAACGCTGGGAACGCTCGAGCAGATCTTGGCCGTATTCGAGTACGCGCCCTTTCATCTTGGGCGTAGCTCTGTCTCCGAAGTGGATGCCCGCGAAGTTGCGCGCGAGTCTGATCCGAGTCGAGATGACGATGTCGGCATCCTTGGCCGTGCCGTCGATCCACTCGGCCTCGCATCGTAGGTAGCGATCTAGGCCCATCGGAGTCCTCCACCGAAGCGGTGGCGCGGCGTGCGTCTCATTCCTTGCTGGCCTTCAGCTCGGTTTCTAGCTCGCGGATCCGATCTCTGAGTCGAGCGGCCTGCTCGTAGGCCTCTCGCCCAACGGCCTCGCGCAGCTCGCTTTTGAGCAGACTCAGAACCTTCGAAGGATCGTTCGCTTCCACTGCCCCTTCTGCCTCCTCGACCAAGGTCGGGGTCTTGCCGCGATGACGGCCCTCGCTGTGGATTCTGCGGAGTAGCTCCGCTACCTCGAGCTCGAAGGTGTCATAGCAGATCGCGCAGCCCAAGAGGCCCTTGCGGCGAATGTCGGAGTAAGCGCTGCCGCAGCTCGGGCAGCGGTTCCGCCGAGCGGCACGGCCTTCCTCCAAGCGGCGCATGAAGTTCTGCGCCGTGAGGCTTCCGGTCGAAGCCGCCGGCATGGGGGTTGCATCGGTGGGCTGCTCGGCCTTCGGCTCCAGAGAATCGAGATTGCCGGGAGAGAGGCCGCTCAACTCGGCGCAGGGGCCGCAGAGCCAACGCTCGACGGTTCCCTCGGTCGAGATTTCGCGCACCACGACCCGGGCCTCTCGATCTCCGCAGGTTTCACATTTCCGGCTCACTTGCCTCCTCGCAAACCATTACCCCCCCAACCGAGATCATACCCCCGGATCCGCCCGAACGCCACGCTCCCCGAACAAGGGCGCGCGCTCTAGTCGCCCCTCGGAAAGCACGAGATGACGATCCGCCCGCTGCGCGAGTTCGAGGTCATGGGTGACCAGCACCATCGCGCGCCCGTCACTTCGAACGGTATCGAGTAGAAGGGACTGGACCGATACGGCGGTGGCCGTGTCGAGGTTGCCCGTGGGCTCGTCCGCCAGCACGAGTGAGGGTCGATTCATCATCGCCCTGGCCAGCGCCACCCGCTGGCGCTCGCCGCCGGAGAGGGTCGTGGGGCTGTGGTCCGCTCGATCGGCCACGCCAACGCTTAGGAGCAGCTCCATCGCTCGTGTGCGCTCGGCCTGCGTGAGCCGTCCCCGTATCATCGCCGGCATCATGACGTTTTCGATCGCGTTGAACTCCCCGAGCAGATGGTGGAACTGGAAAACGAAGCCGATGAACTCGTTTCTGAGACCTGCACGCTCGCCGGAAGTCAGGATGCCTGTGTTCCTACCTCCGAGCTCGATTCGTCCGGCCGACGGGCTGTCCAGCAGCCCGCAGAGGTTGAGCAGCGTCGACTTCCCCACGCCCGACTCCCCAGTGATGGCCACCACCTCACCGGCGTGCACCTCCAGGTCGACGCCGCCCAAGATCGAAAGAGCGCCACCGGAGGGCGTGCGGAAGTGTCGCTCGACCGCCCTCAGGCGCATGAGCTCGGAGCTACTCATGCCGGATCGCCTCGACCGGAGAGAGAGAGGCCGCCTGCCGCGCGGGGTAGATCGTGGCCAGGAAGCTGATCAGAATCGAAACCGTAGCAACCATCGCAAAATCGCTCGCCTGAGTCAGCACGGGCAGACTCTCTACCAAGTACACATCACCGGGCAGCTCTATGAAGCGCCACCGATCGAGGATCTGGTTGCTCAGATACCCTAGAGCGGTGCCCAGAGCAGTGCCGACGATCCCGATCATCAGGCCCTGCCACATGAATACGCGCGCAACCGTTCGAGATGTAGCTCCCATCGCCGTCAGAATCCCAATCGCTCGCGTCCTCTCGCTCACCATCATGATCAGGGTGCCGACGATATTGAACGCCGCCACGAGCACGATCAGCGCCAAGACCACGGCAAGAGCGAACTTCTCCAACTTGAAAGCGTTGAAGAGGCTCGAGTTGAGCGAGATCCAATCGTTGGTGAAGTAGTCCATGCTACCGAGGTGCGCCTGCACCGCCGCGCCGACCTCACGCGCGGCGTAGATATCGTGCAACTTGGCCTGAATGCCGGTAACGCGCCCTCGCATCTGGAGCATCTTCTGCGCGGCATCGATACGAACGAACGCATAGGTCGCATCGTATTCGTACATTCCGGCGTCAAAGATCCCGACTACCTGAAATCGCGAGAGACGCGGAACCATGCCCAGCGGTGTACGTGCACCTTTGAAAGGGGAGGCGAAGGTCAGCTCGTCGCCTACATGCGCGCGCAAAGTGGAGGCTAACACCTTTCCCAACACGACGCCAGGTAGCCCGGCATCTTCGGCCGCGGACAAGAAGACTCCGTCTCGAATCTGTGTCGGTAGATCCGAAACACGCTTCATGCCTTCGGGCTCCACTCCCCAAAGAACGACACCCTCCGAGCGATCTCCTTTGGACGCCAACGTCCGCGTGTAGACGAATGGCGATGCTGCCTCGACGCCGTCCACCCCCTCGATTCTCGTTGCCAGCGAGTCGGGCGCCGCGATCCCTTCGAATCGATGGAAGACGATCACATGGGGGGCGCCACCGAGAATCTTCTCTCTGACCTCGGTTTGAAAGCCGTTCAAGACCGACAAGATCACGATCAGCGCCCACACGCCAACGACGACGCCGCCGACCGAGATGAAGGCGATCACGCCGATCATTCGCGCCTGCTGCCTGTTGAAAAGCATGCGCATGGCCAATCGCAACTCATTCGAGAAGGGCATGGGCCTAGTCTTCGTTGTCTGCTGTTTCCGGCCGCATAGCGGGGAAGAGCACGACGTCGCGGATCGAGTGCTGATCCGTCAGCAGCATGACCAGGCGATCCACTCCGATTCCGAGCCCCCCGGTCGGAGGCATGCCGTGCTCGACCGCCCTGAGGAAATCCTCGTCGACCGGATGAGCCTCTTCGTCGCCGGCCGCGCGCGCGACGGCTTGTTCTTCGAATCGCGCCTTCTGCTCCAGCGGGTCGTTGAGCTCCGAGAATGCGTTCGCGAACTCCATGCCTCTGATGAAGAACTCGAAACGTTCCACCCGGCCCGATCCGTCTCGTTTCTTCTTGGCGAGAGGCGACATCTCTTGCGGGTAGTCTAGCAAGAAGACCGGTCCCTCGAGATGTGGTTCCACCAATTCGCGCAGCAAGATGTCGAGCAATCGGACCCGTGTCTCGTCGCCATCTACTTCGATTCCGTTGCGGCGACACGCCCCGATGAGATCCTCGTTCGTCGCATCCAGGTCGACTCCGACCCACTTTCGCAGGGCGTCATCCATGCTGAGACGGTCGAAAGGTGGCGTGAGATCGAGCGACTGACCGGCATAGGAGATGACTGACGAGCCGTGGAGCTCGATCGCCGCGGCCGAGACCATCTCTTCGTTGAGCACCATCATGGCCTCGTAGTCGGCGTAAGCCTGGTAACACTCGAGAGCCGTGAACTCAGGATTGTGTGTGCGGTCCATCCCTTCATTGCGGAAGTTCTTCGCGATCTCGTAGACCCTGTCGATCCCACCGACTATGAGGCGCTTCAGGTAGAGCTCATCGGCTATCCTCAAGTAGAGGCGAGCGTCCAACGCGTTGTGATGGGTGACGAAAGGACGCGCCGCCGCGCCCCCGTATATGGGCTGCAGTGCAGGTGTCTCCACCTCTACGAAATCGCGGGCGTCCAGGAATCGGCGCATGCATTTGATGATACGAGCGCGGGCGCGGAAGACATCTCTCACTTCGGGATGTATGGCGAGGTCGACATAGCGACGGCGATATCTCATCTCCTTGTCGCTGACTTCGTCGAATACCTCCGCCTCGCCCGATGCGCCGGTCTCTTTGCGTTTCACGACCGGCATCGGCCGAAGCGCCTTGGCCAAGATGCAAAGGCTGCGCACTTCGAGCGTCTGATGACCCGTTCGCGTCACGAAAAGAGTTCCCTCGGCGCCGACGATATCACCCAAGTCCAGCAGCTTGATCAAAGCAAAATCGTCGCCGATGTTGTCTCGACGAATATAGAGCTGAATCGTCATCGTTCTGTCGAGGATGTTGGCGAATCCCGCCTTTCCCTGGATACGCTTCGAAACCAGCCTGCCCGCCAGGCGCACCGTCGTGCCCTCATCGGAGAGCGAATCGAAATGCTCGAGCGCTTCCGCCGCGGTGTGTGTAACGTCGTAAGTGTGCGGATAGGGGTCCACGCCGAGCTCGCGAATTCGCCGGAGCTTCTCCGCACGTTCCTGCAATAGTCGGTCTTTCATCGGTTCGTCGCTCTCGATCTACGATTCGGTCTTCGACAGCAGATAGGCCCGCACGAAAGCGTCGAGCTCTCCATCGAGCACGGCCTGGATGTTGCCGGTCTCGTGTGCCGTGCGATGGTCCTTCACCATGGTGTATGGGTGCAGCACATAAGACCGAATCTGATTCCCCCAGGCGATCTCCGTCTTGGATTCCTCGAGCACCTGCCGCCTCTCGGCTTCCTCTTCCTGTGCCCGCTGGTAGAGACGCGCCGCGAGGATCTTCATTGCCGACGCTTTGTTTCTTAGCTGCGATCGCTCGGTCTGGCAGGTGACTACGATATTCGTCGGCAGATGGGTGAGCCTCACGGCCGAAGAGGTTTTGTTGACGTGCTGACCGCCCGCGCCCGATGCCCGGTACGTGTCGATGCGCAGATCCGACTCCTGAATGTCGATCTTCACATCGTCGTCGACTTCGGGATAGGCGAAAACCGAGGCGAACGATGTCTGCCGGCGCGACGAGGAGTCGAAAGGACTGATACGCACGAGGCGATGCACACCACACTCGGCGCGCAAATATCCATAGGCGTTCTCACCGGTGACCTGAATCGTCGTTCCCTTGATTCCGGCTTCTTCCCCCGGCTGCAAATCGAGGATATCGACCTTCCAGCCGCGAGACTCGAACCACCGAGTGTACATTCGCAGGAGCATCTGAGCCCAATCGTCGGCGTCGGTCCCTCCCGCCCCGGAGTTGATGGTGAATACACCATTGCGGTGGTCGTCCGGCCCGTCGAGCAGGCTGTCGACCTCGAAGGTGTCGACCCGCGGCCCTAGCGCCTCGACATCTGACGCAACCTCGGACATGGCGGATTCGTCCCCCTCCTCGGACGCCAAGTCGAAGAGGATCTCGGCATCATCGGTCGCCGATGCCAGCTCGCTCCACCGGCCGATCGCGCGCCGATGCACACCGGCTTCGGCGATCGTCTTGCGCGATCGCTCCTGATCGTCCCAGAAGCCGGACTCGGCCATCAGGCCCTCGAGGCGCTCCAGCTCGGTCTTGCGTTTCGGTATGTCAAAGATACTCCTGGAGCCGAACGATCTTCTTCTTGATCTCGGCCAGTCGGAGCTCGGCTTCGCGTGACATCTAGTGTCTCCTCTCGGGGGAAGCCCGAATGATACTCAAAGCGATCGCTTGCGGGGGCTCAGTATCAGCCTGACGACTCGGGCGACCTCCGCGCGGAGCTCTTGGCGGGATCCGGAGTTGTCGATCACATGCTGGGCTTTTGCGACCTTCTCTTGCAGAGGTATCTGTGCCGCGATGCGTGCCTCGACCTGCGCTTCGGTGAAGCCCCGACTCTCGACGAGACGGCGAATCCGAAGGGCGGCGGGGCAGTCGACCACCACGACCGTGGTGTAGGCGGCGTCACTCCTCGATTCAAGAAGCAGCGGAATGTCCAGGACGATGATCTCGTGCTCGCCGGATGCCATGAGCACGCTCACGCGCGCCGCCATCTCGCGCTTGACGTAAGGATGGACCACCGATTCCAGGGCCTTTCTCGCGCTGGGATCGCCGAAGACGATCTCGGCCACACGCTCGCGATCGAAGGACCCATCCTCTCGGAGCACGTCTTCGCCCAGAATCGCCACTGCCCGTGCGAGCCCTTCGGAGCCTGGCGATACTGCCTCTCTCGCCAGCTCATCCGCATCGATCACCGCGCTACCCAGGGCGCGCAGCTCCTCGCAGGCGGTGCTCTTGCCGCTGCCGATCCCGCCAGTGAGCGCGACGACCTTCGAGCTCATCCGTGCGCCTCCAGCCAGCTTCCCCCCACGCCCGTATCGACCTCGAGCGGCACGTCGATCTCGAACGCCCCGACCATCTCGTCGCGCACGATCCGAAGCAGCCGGTCGAGCTCCTCATCGACGGCGTCGAAGACGAGCTCGTCGTGTACCTGCAAGGTCATGACGCTTCGAAGAGACTCGTCGCGCAGGCGCCGATCGATCCGGATCATCGACACTTTGATCAAGTCGGCGGCCGACCCTTGAATCGCGGTGTTGACGGCCGCCCGCTCCGCGAACTCCCGAATCTGCCGGTTCCTCTCGTTGATCTCCGGCAGATAGCGACGACGCTTGAGCATTGTCGTGACGTAGCCCTCCTTTCGGGTTCGAGCGACGGTCGCGTCCACGAACTCGCGGATCCTTGGGAAGCTGTTGAAATAGGCGTCGATGAACTTCGTTGCATCCTCGATCGAGATGCCCAATCGGCTCGACAGACCGAACGCCCCCATACCGTAGATGATGCCGAAGTTCACCGTCTTGGCGCGACGCCGGAGCGATCCGTCGACCGCATCGGGCTCGACGCCGAAGATCCTCGCCGCCGTCGCGCGGTGCACATCCTCTCCGTCGGCGAAGGCCCGCTTCAGGTGCTCGTCCCCCGAGAGATGGGCGAGGATTCGCAGCTCTATCTGAGAGTAGTCGGCGGTCAGCAGAACCCGCCCCGGTCCTCCGGCCACGAAAGCCGCGCGGATCTTGCGGCCCTCGACGGTTCGAATCGGAATGTTCTGCAGATTCGGATCGGATGAAGAGAGGCGCCCTGTGGCCGCGACTGTCTGGTGGAAGCTGGTGTGGATCCGTCCCGTGCGGGGGTTGATGAGTCGGGGGAGCGCGTCGACGTAGGTGGACCGTAGCTTGGCCAGCTCGCGGCTCTCGAGAATCAGACGGGGAACTTCGTGCTGGCCCGCCAACGCCGCGAGAACGCCAGCGTCGGTCGAGTAACCGGTCTTGGTCTTCTTCGTCGGCTTCAGGCCGATCTTATCGAAGAGGATATGCTGGAGCTGTTTGGGTGAATTCACGTTGAAGCTCTCGCCCGCGGCGTCGTGGATCTGCTCCTCGAGGACGATCGAGCGCCCCCCGAGCTCTCGCGAGAGCAAGCTCAACGCGTCGACGTCGATCGCCACACCCTCGGCCTCCATCCGCGCCAGCACGGGGATCAACGGGATCTCGACCTCGCGAAAAAGCGGCGCGAGCTCCTTCTCTTCGAGCTGGGGCAAGAAGAGATCGCGGAGTCTATGGGTGACGACCGCGTCTTCGGCGGCGTACTCCGCCGCTTTGCCCACCGCCACTTCGTCCATCGTGATCTGGCCGCCGCGACGCTCTCCGATCAGCGACGATATCGGGATCATGCGGTGCCTGAAATGGCGCATGGCGAGAAAGTCGAGCCCGTGCTGGCGGGAGCTCGCATCGAGCAAATACGACGCGATCATCGTGTCGCAGTCGATTCCTCGGATCGGCAAATCGACCGCTTCGAGCAGATGCAAGTCGTACTTGATGTTCTGACCGCATTTGCCTATCGCAGGGTCGGCGAAGACCGGTCCCAGAACCTCTCGAACTGTCTCCAGATCGGCACTGGGCCCTTCGAGGTGCCCGACCGGAATGTAGATGCCTCTCGTTCCGTCGACGGAGAGGGAGATGCCTACCAACTCGGCGCGCATCGGATCTATGTCGGTTGTCTCAGTATCGACGGTGACCGATCCCGCCGCTCGAATCTCTCGCGCCACGGCCTCGAGAGCCGCCCGATCGGCGGCGATCTCGAAGACGAACTTCATCTCATCCACTTCGAGGCCGATCCGTTCCATCAGGCTGTGTGACTCGAGCCCCACCACGAGCTCCCGGAGTCGATCTTCGTCTCGTCCTCCGACCTTCACGGCATCGAGATCCAGATCGACAGGTGCGTCTCGATCGATGACGACGAGCTTCAGAGACAGCCGCGCCAGATCGGCGTGGGCCCCCAGCTTTTCCCCCACCTTGCCCTTGATTTCGGGAGCGTGCTCCAAGACCGATGCCACATCTCCATAGGCCCGAACGAGCTTGATTGCCGTCCTCATTCCCACGCCGGGAACGCCGGGTACGTTGTCGGCCGAATCCCCCGCCAGCGCGAGCACATCGACAACGTTCTCCGGGGGCACGCCGAAGCGTTCCTCGAC
>CAZFNT010000009.1:0-20894 GCA_964520315.1 uncultured Gemmatimonadota bacterium | reverse complement strand
AGAGACTATTTTCTTCGCGAGCAGATGAAGGCCATCCAGAGAGAGCTGGGGGACGGCGAAGACGCGTCGGATGAGAACAAGGAGTTGCGCGCGCGCATTCGCAAGAGCAAGATGCCCGGCGACGTCAAGAAGGCAGTCAATAAGGAGCTGGACCGCCTTGGGCGCATCCACCCCGGATCACCTGAGTACACGGTTTCACGAACCTATCTCGATGTGATGCTGGACTTGCCGTGGAAGAAGCACTCGCGTGACCGTCTCGACATCGCCTTGGCGCATGAAATCCTCGACGGTGACCACCATGGCCTGGATAAGGTAAAGAAGCGCATTCTCGAGTTCTTGGCGGTTCGAAAGCTCAAGAAAGACATGCGTGGTCCGATCCTCTGTTTCGTTGGTCCCCCCGGCGTCGGAAAAACGTCGCTTGGCAGGTCGATTGCCAGCGCCTTGAAGCGCAAGTTCTTCAGAATGTCACTCGGAGGACTCCGAGACGAAGCCGAGATCCGCGGGCATCGCCGAACCTACATTGGGGCGATGCCCGGAAGAGTCATCCAGGGTCTCAAGCGAACCGAGACGGCGAACCCCGTGTTCATGCTCGACGAGATCGACAAGCTGGGATCAGATTTTCGGGGCGACCCCTCATCTGCTCTTTTGGAAGTGCTCGATCCCGAGCAGAACCACTCCTTCACGGATCACTATCTCGATCAACCTTTCGACCTGTCCAAAGTGCTCTTTATCGCGACCGCGAATGTGCTCGATACCGTGCCGCCGGCGCTACGGGACCGGATGGAGATCATCGAGGTTCCGGGCTACACGCTCATCGACAAGTTGAAGATCGCTCAGCGCTTTCTCGTGCGGAAACAGATCGACGAGAACGGGCTCTCCGACAATAAGATCGAGTTCACGGACGACGCGTTGCGAGCCATAATAGAGAATCACACCCGCGAAGCCGGTGTTCGGAATCTGGAACGTCGGATCGGGGCGGTTTGTCGCGGAGTCGCCAGAGGAATAGCCGAGGGCACGACGAAATACGAGAAGATCGAAAAGGATGATCTCGCCACCTACTTGGGACAGCCACGTTATTTCCCCGAGCTCGCCGAGAGATTTGAGCGGCCTGGAATCGCCACAGGTCTTGCATGGACCCCGACAGGTGGGGACCTGCTCTTCATCGAGAGCACTTGGATGCCCGGTTCCGGTAAGTTGATTCTCTCGGGCAGACTTGGCGAAGTGATGAAGGAATCGGCGAGTGCCGCGCTTTCCTACATTCGGAGTCGGGCCGACGAGCTGGGGATCCCGCCCGACCTGCACGAGACGACGGATTTGCACGTTCACGTGCCCGCAGGTGCGATTCCGAAAGATGGGCCATCGGCCGGCGTGGCGATCTTTTCGTCTCTGATGTCGCTCGTGGCGCAGCGCTCCATTCGACATGATACGGCGATGACCGGTGAGATCACGCTGAGAGGTGTCGTTCTCCCGGTCGGCGGGATCAAGGAGAAACTGCTGGCCGCCCACCGAGGTGGTACAAAAAGGGTTGTCTTGCCGGAGAAGAACCGACGCGACCTCGACGATGTTCCGGAGGATGTGAGAGCGGATCTCGATCTTCACTTCGTTTCGAGCCTGGAAGAGACGCTGCCACTGGTGTTGCGCGAGCAGGTAGTCGAGAAAGGGTCCGGGGCGCGCAAGAAGAGGCCGCCAGCGGCGAAGAAGCGAGCTGTCGCGGCAACCCGGTAGAAGGGGCGTATGAGCGACGAAGATCCGCTCTTTGCGACCGACCGCGCGACCCTCGAACAAGAGTGCGACGTCGAGCTTCTCAAGGCGAGCGGCCCCGGTGGGCAGCATCGCAACAAACGTGAGACAGGCGTTCGCTTGCGCCACCGCCCGTCGGGGATCGTTGTTTCGGCGACTGAACGGCGCTCTCAGATTCGCAATCTAGACGTCGCCTATGCGCGATTGATCGAGCGCTTGAGAGAGCGAAACCACCGCCCGAAGAGGCGCAGAACCACGCGCGTGCCCGCGCGAGCGAAACGGCGTAGACTGGAGCATAAGCGGCGTCGTTCCGAGACCAAGTCGCGCCGTCGTGCCGATGGCGCGGAGGACTAGGAGCCTATGCGCAACAGGCTCCCAGGAACCCGACCACAGGAGAGAAACATGGGCATCGTCATTCGCGGCGGAGCGATCATCACCGCCGATCTCACCACACAAGCGGACGTGTACTGCGACGAGGGGTTGATTCGGGCCATCGGGCTGGACATCGAAGTGCCCGCGGGCACGGAGGTGATCGATGCGAGCGGTTGCTATGTCATGCCCGGCGGCATCGATCCGCACACTCACATGCAGCTTCCCTTCATGGGAACGCGCGTTGTGGACGATTTCTTCACCGGCACAGTGGCGGGGGCTACCGGTGGCACGACGATGATCGTCGATTTCGTCATTCCCGATAAGGGCGGCTCTTTGATCGATGCGGTAGATACTTGGCAAGAACGTGCGTCGATAGCGGCGACCGATTTCGGATTTCATGTGGCGATTACGGGCTGGAGCGAGTCCGTTTCCGAGGAGATGGGTGTCGTTACCGAAGAGCGGGGGATCAACAGCTACAAGTTCTTCATGGCGTACAAGAACGCCATCATGGTTAGCGACGAGGAGCTGGTCGCCGGCTTCTCACGCTGCCGGGAGATCGGGGCGATCGCGGCCGTTCACGCCGAGCACGGAGAGCTCGTCTTCCACCTTCAGCAGGAGATGCTCCGTCGGGGAATTGCCGGCCCGGAGGGGCATCCACAGTCTCGACCGGCGGAGGTGGAGGGTGAGGCGACTGCGCGTGCGATTTCACTCGCGGGAGTCCTCGGCGTGCCGCTCTATATTGTCCACATTGGGGCCGAACAGGCCGCGCAGGCGGTCACCCGGGCGCGCTTGGCGGGGCAGCGGGTCTTCGGAGAGACATTGGCGGGATTCCTCGCCGTCGACGACTCCGTTTATTACAGCAAGGACTGGGATTTCGCCGCGAGCCACGTCATGAGTCCCTGTTTCAAGCCGAAGGGGCATCCCGATGCTCTCTGGAGAGCGCTCCAGTCCGGAAACCTGCAGACGATCGGCACCGATCACTGCACCTTCACCGTGGAGCAGAAGCGGATGGGGCTCGAAGACTTCACGAAGATCCCCAACGGTTGCGGCGGAATAGAGGATCGGATGAGCATCGTCTGGGAGCTCGGCGTGAATACGGGGCGGATCACACCGAATGAGTTCGTCGCGGCCACCTCGACGAGCGCGGCACGCATCTTCAATATGTACCCGCAGAAGGGCGCGATTCGAGTCGGGTCCGATGCCGATCTGGTCGTCTTCGATCCCGCCAAGAGCAAGACCATCTCCGCCCAATCCCAGTATCAGCAGAACGACTTCAATGTCTTCGAAGGCACGATTGTCAAGGGCGTTGCGGTTCACTCCCTGAGCCGCGGTGAACATATCTGGGCAGATGGTGACGTGCGCGCGGAGCGCGGTGCCGGCCGCTTCGTCTCTCGTCGCCCCTACGGGCCGGCCTATGCGGGGATCGACCAGCGCCTGGCGCTGTCGGCTCCCCGTAAGGTCGAACGTTGATCGGAGTCTATCGATTCCGGCCTCGCCGCACTCTGGCCCAGGCGCGCCGCCACCATCGAGGTTCGCTCAGGCCCGGCTGGGCCGCGCGGGCGAGGTCTTCTGCCCCCCAGTTTTCGAGGATGTCGCCGAGTTCGACGATCAGCTCGTCGACGCTCGAGGCAAGCTCATCGGATTCCGGGGTCGCGTGAGCCAGAGCTCGCAGCCGCCCGAATCGGCCGTCGGCTTCCGCCGGTATGGCTGACGCCAGAATGCCCAGGATCGATCGGTGATCGGAGTACCAGTCGGGCCTGGGGGGGAGACCGCTCACGAGAACCACAGGTGCGCCGTCGTCATCAATGACCACTTGTTTGGCGGTCAGTCTGCCGTGCCGGTGACCCGCGGTGTGCATGTCTCGGATCGTTCGCGCAACACACTCGATGACACCGGCGACCTCCACCGCCTCCCGGAGTCCCCCCGATCCTACCCAGTTCAAGAAGGGGCGTCCCTGAGCCCATGGACGAAGCGAAACGACCCATTGCCCGACCTCCAGGATCTCGCTACTGCAGCGCAGCCCGGGGATCGGCGCCAACGCCCGCATTCGATTGCGTAGCGCCCTGATCGCCTCGTCTCGCTCCTCTCGCGACCCGCTCCCGTGCCCTTCGAGCGACAGCTCGAGTTCCGAGCCGTTTTCCAGATCGATCGCCCGTGCATTCCGGGCTCCCAGTCGTTCGAGAATGCGGTAGCGACCGAGAAGATCGGTTTTGGTCGACAGTGGCTCGTCACCATCGGTGATGCCGAGGACCGGACTGGCATATCGTGGGACGCCATCGCTTCGGCGGTCGATGAAATGGATGTGGGAATCGCGAATGACCGCAAAGGGATGGAGGTCAAGGAGAATGGAGCGATCCCCCGCCGTCCACGTGACAATCAAATGCCCAGGCGGCGCCAGCTCGTCGGCTTCGGCGACATTGATCTCGACCAGCTCGTCTGATGGCTGGCCTGAGCGGGGCAGGGGTCTCAACCAGGCGCGCTTGGGATGGTCTTCATGCCCCACCATGATCGCCGGGACAGAAGGGACCAGCGCCACGAGCTCAGCGCAAATCTGCTCGCTCGCCTCTGTTAGCCCACGCGCCGTGAGGTCTTCGTCGACGTCGTGAAAACAGGGCGTCGGAGCGGGTTGCGACTCGTGGCTGTCGGCAACAAGGCGCGCCATGCGCTCGAGGGTGTGAGTCACAGGTGCTTCCCCGCCGATCGCCTCGGCCAGTTGATCATGAGCCCTCGCGACTGCATCGCGATCGGGCTTGCGGGAGCCGAAGTAGAACCCGTGAATGCCTGGAATCAGGAGATCGTCGTTGTGAGCCCGAAGGTACTCCAGCGAGCCGTGCATAAGATCGAGCCAGGCTCCCAAAGTGCCTCTTCCCAGGAGTTCCTCAACGTCGGCGACGCGGGCCGCACTCGCTGCGATCCCTCCTTGCCCCTGAATGCGGCCGGCGATCTGCAAGTAGCGCGCGGTGGTCACCAAGGTCGCGAATCGGAGAGTCGATTCGAAGAGCGTCGCGGCACGGTCTCGCCGCAGCGCACTGTTCTCAGTGGCGGCTAGGCGCGTCTGGAGGACCGACAAGGGGGCGGGTAAGACGAAGTGAGAAGTCATCGATGCTCCGAGAGGAAGGCGCGGATCCGTAGCATCGCACCTTCCCCCGCGGGCATCCAAGGGAATTGCCGTGGATTGCCGGCGGGATCGATGCCAAACTCGGCGGTAGTCCCTGCGCGCGTCTCGAACCCGAACCACGCCATGTCCACGATCATCCGTAATGCCTCATACCGCCGGCAGCCCATTTGGGAGCTGCTCGCGATTCTCCTCTTCGCTCTGTCGCCGGCACCCGCCGGGACCATTGCCGGATTCTTGACCGATCTCGAGTCCGGGGAACCACTGGTTTGGGCGAACATCAACATCATGGGGACGCGTCACGGCACCACCACCAACTCCAACGGCTACTATGCCCTCCCCGATGTCGCACCGGGGTCTCATACGGTTCGCTACAGCTATGTCGGGTACGCTCCGATTGCGAGGAAGGTCGTTGTTCGAGCTTCCCTGCGGAGAAGGGTCGACGTAGCGCTGGAGGTCCGGCCGATCGAGATCGAGGGCGCGCTCGCGACAGCTGATCGCGAGGAGCAGGAGCGCGCTCTCCAGGTCGGATTCGTTTCGCTCGAGTCGCGTCGCTTCCGTGAGCTGCCGGCCATGGTCGAAACCGACGTTCTCCGCGGACTCCAGCTTCTGCCAGGTATTCAATCCGCGAGCGACTTCTCGACCGGGCTCTATATCCGAGGCGGGGGACCGGACCAGACGTTGATTCTGCTCGACCAGATTCCGCTCTACAACCCGTCTCATGCCTTCGGCTTTTTCTCCACTTTCAACGCCGACGCAATCCGCGACATGAGTCTGCACAAGGGTGCGTATCCAGCGAACTACGGCGGCCGCCTCGGCGCGGTCCTCGATGTAGCGAATCGAGACGGCAATCGAAACCGGTTCGCGGGGCGAGGAGGTCTTAGCCTGATCGCCGCACGCGCGACTCTCGAAGGGCCGGTCGGCAGCGGCTCGTGGATGTTCTCCGGCCGCCGGACCTACCTCGATCCGATACTCGATGCTATGCGATCCTCCGGCATGGACGTACCTGACTACTACTTCTACGACGTCAATCTGAAGATCAATCAGGATCTCGGAAGCGCGGACAAGGTCAGTGTCAGCGGCTATTTCGGCAATGATCGGCTCGATTTCCACCTTACGGAAAGTACGTCGTTTCTGCTGGAATGGGGCAACCGCGCCGTGACGACCAAGTGGACACACATCTTCTCGCCACGCGTCTTCGCGAATTTCCTGCTCGCCTGGAGTCGATATCAAAGCGTCACGTCCTTCAACCTATTCGAGACACCACTGCTATTTCGGAGCGTCATCTCCGATCTTTCAGCCAAAGCGGATTTCGATTGCTATCTCTCGCCGAATCACACGCTCACCATCGGTGCGATCACCAGCCGTTTCGACTTCGACTATCTGCAGTCATTCAACAGAGAGGATCAGCTCGACGTCGCGATTCGTCCGGTCGAAGTCGCGGCCTACGCTCAAGACGAGTGGCGCATCGATCCGCTGACCACCGCTCGCCTCGGAATGCGCGCGTCCTATTTTTCGGAAGGGGAACGGTTCCACATCGAACCGCGCTTGTCACTGAGTCGGGCGCTCACCGATGCAACGAGAGTGAAGGCTTCGGCGGGAAGCTACCATCAACATCTTCAGCTAATCGCAACCGAGGGGTTCAATGGCGGCGACGTCTGGATTCCGCTCGATGAAACAGTAGAGCCCGGCGAGTCGATACAGGTAGCGACCGGAGTCGATTGGAGCCCTTCGAAGAGCTGGGAACTCTCGGTTGAGGGCTACTACACAGATTTGCGCGACCTGGTCACCGTCGACACGCGCGTCGCGAGCGACAGTGCTGACGAAAACAACACCGCCGAGGAGATCTTCATAAGCGGCGGCGAGGGATACGCAACCGGGGTCGAGCTCTTCGCGCAGAAGCGCGCAGGCCCCCTGACTGGCTGGATCGGTTATGGGTTCGGATGGACGAAGCGTACCTTTGCCGAGATGAACCAGGGCGAGTCTTTTTCTCCGAAGCACGATCGCCGCCACGACTTCTCGCTGGTCGCAACTTGGCGCCATGGAAAGTGGGTTCTTGGTTTGACCCAAGTGTATGCAACCGGTCAGGCATTCACGCCGGCGTCGGCCCGATACTCGATGCGCGCCCCCGCGATCGGAACGATGCTGCCGGACGATCTTCTTCTGCCCGCTGCCAAGAACAGTGCCAGGCTCTTCCCTTATCATCGAATGGACGTGAGCATCAAACGAAGGCTGCGTTTTTGGGGAACAGACTGGGGAGCCTACGTGCAGGTATTCAATGTGTACAACCGACGTAACGAGTGGTTCGTTCAGTACGACACTTCCGAATCTGATGTAGATCCTGAAGTTGTCAAAATGCTGCCGATACTGCCTACGATCGGGATCAACTTCTCCTTCTGAAGTGATGAGGCCGACCATGGGACCGATGCCTGCCTGCGGATTCGCGCTCCTGCCGATCGTATTGGCGCTCGTGCCCGCCTGCGACACAACGCGCGAGCCGGGTGACCTCATAGCTCCGGGACTATCGGATCTACTAGTGCTCGATGCGATTCTGATCGTCGATCAGCCCCTGCCGCCGCTTTTCGTGCGACAGACCATTGCCGCCGATCTACCGTACAGCCCTGCGGCGGCGGCCGTGACCGAAGCGACAGTCGAGATCGATACGCCTGAAGGCACGTGGATCTACACCGACGATCCGGACTCCGCTGGTCGCTATGTGCCGGAGGTGGGCGCGCCGATCGTTCGGGCGATGACGCGTTACAGGCTGGTCGTGGAATCTGATGGTCGCCGAGCATCAGCCGAGACAGTGACGCCCGAGAAGGTCAGCATAGACGAAGCGATGCTGCTGGACGAAGAGACGCTCGAGGTGCTCCGGCCCATGGTCACCTTCGCTGATGCCGATTGGGAGGGCGTGTTCGGTGCACCAGAGAATCAGGTTCCCTATCTGAGTGCTCTGCCGGAGCTCCGCTTCGATCCCGTCGACGTCCCGGCGTACCAGGTCGGCATTCTGCGTCTCGACCAGGACAGTCAACCGGTCATCGACCTGAGTTTCCTCGATGAGGAATCGAAAGAGGAGATCTACGAGCAAACTCGATTCGGAGCGCAGTCCCCTCCCATGAACATAGACAGCGGCAGGCTCAAGATGCCCTGGTTCGCCATCGTCTTCGGCGGTCCCCACCTGGTGAAGCTCTTCGCGATCGACGAGAACTGGTTCGACTACATCCGGTCGAACGGCGTCGATACCGACAATCGTTGGGGCGGGCTCGCGGGTGATGCCTTCGAACGCCCTGTCTTCCACATCGATGGCGGCATCGGGTTATTGGGCTCCGCCTCGGTCGACTCCATTGGGCTGGTAATCCTGCCTGCACAGGATCAGGGTCTACACGCCACTACTTCGAGGGGGCAAAACCCTGCAAGAGAGCTGCCCCGAACGCCAATCCCATGAGTCGGGTCATTACGAGAACCGTCATCTCCTGCTCGGTTGTCGGCTCGAACTCGGCTCCGGGTCGATAGCGGAAATCGGCATCGCTCACTTTCCCGGGCTGCTCGCCGCTCACCTTCAGGTCGAGCGATCCTTCTTTACCCATCGTGACTTTGCCATCGAGCCCCTTGAAGGCTCCCTTTGCATCGAAGCTCAGATCGAATTTCGCATCGATCGGCTCATCGTGGTCGTTGATCTTCGCCACGACGGCGCTCGGCAGGTCTCCGGCGTAGTCGACCGAGGCGATGAAGCGCTCGCCACCATCCTCCGCAAAGGCCTGGATCTTCCACGGTAGCCCCGTGCGCTGAAGCACGTAGAGATCACTCCTGGCGATGCCGGCGGCTTCGGCGGGGTTCTTGGGGCGGATGTCCAGCTTCCAGGCCTTTCCTCCCGGGGCTCCGGTCACTTCGTCGACCCGCACGACCTCGAACTCGCTGAGAAAGCCCTGAAGTGCGTTCTCCAAGTCCGCAGCCCTGGGAGCCTCTGCTCCCCTTGCCCCGGGCTCCAGACCATCGCGGTCGCCCTGGTAGTAGCGCGCGTCCGCCGAGGCCTCGAATATGTAATGTTCCCTATTCGCGCGTACCCGGTAGTTGCCGAGCGAAGTTGTGAGATCCGCGCTGAAATCGACGGGGGGGCGACTCTTGTAGTTCGCCTTGACCTCTATCGGCTGAGGGCCGAGGGATTCGGATGAGATCGTCAGGTCCACGGAGCCCGCCATGGCGACGGAAGAGCTTGGCTCAGCAGCGCCGAGCGTCGCCACCAACGCGTGCACCATCTCCCCCAATACATCCTCGCCACTTTTCGCCTCAGCGCGTGGCGCCAACAGGACCGAGAGGGCGACGAGTATCGGTGCGCAACGGCGCGCAAGACCAGCGAGCATGCTTGAGCTCCTCCTCAAGGTGATCCATAAACCTTGCAGCTTACACCATCATCGCTACCGGCTCACTCCTTCTCGAGCCAGACGGGAAGATCGCTCCAGCCTCTGCCCACGTTCACGAGGAGAACCTCTGGCTGATAACCTGCCGCCGAGAAGGTCAAGGTGTAGGAGCCTGGCGGCAGTACCACGTGGAAGCGCCCGTGGTTTGCTTCAGATCCCAGAGCTTCATCTTCCTCGAAAGAGATCTCAGCGATATCGATCTCGGCGGCGATCGGCGTGCCGTCGGCCTGGTCGCGCACATGCCCCATAATCCCGGGCGCCGTGGCCAGACGCCCAAGCACCGTTCGCCAGGCCGGCCGCACCCTCTGCTCGATCTCGTCCACAGTCTCATTGAATGGTGGCTGGAAGCCGTAGCCGATCTCGATCAAGTAAGCCATGGAGTTGTGCGAGTTGTAATGCCACTCGAAATCCTCTCCTGATGCTGATGCATGCCGGATTCCGTAGCCGGCCGCGTCGGCGTACACGTCCCGGCCCGCCCCGACCTTGACCGGTTCCGCCAAGGTCGCGCACACATAGGGGTAGAGGACTTCTCGACCGTAGGAGTGATAGCTGATCACAACTACCGGTCGCTCGGCTTCGGCCAGCGCCATCATGGCTTGCACTTCGGGCTCCGAAGATGGGCTCGGGCCGCGGAACACGTCCGATTCCGGTGTAGCCGACACGTTGCCGCACACTCCCCAAAGGAAAGGATAGTTCCGGTTCAGATCGACGCCGTAGCTCCCTAAGCCGTTGTAGCGTCGGTTCTTTCGCCAGTTGGAGTTGGTATTCCAGACGTATTCGAGCCCGTCGGGATTGACCACTGGAACCACCCAGATCTCGTACCGATCCACCCAGCTCTCGACCCGTGGATCGACGCCATAGAGGGTGAGCAGCTCTTCCGCGGTATCGAACGCGGCTTCGATGGTGTTCAGCTCTCGCGCGTGGTGAAGCGCAAGGAAGAAGATGGCCGGCTCGTCCTCTTCCGCCTCGACCCGGTCGGAGATCTTCAGGGCGAGCAGGTGTCTGCCCTCCGCCGTCGCGGGGATCGAGAGCGCATCCATCAGATCGACCACCTGCGCCAGATCCGGGCGCAGCGACTCCAAGGCCACCAGATCCGCCTGGACCTCGGCCCAGGTTCGATACCCCGCATCGGGCGTCTGCAGATCGGCGGGCGCCGCGCGGTCACGAAAGGGAGCCCCAGTGCCACGCACTTCCACCGCCCACCCATCGAGCCTCAGGCACTCTAACTCCGCTTCATCGACGATCAGGCCGACGGTTCGGTCCGTCGTTCCAGCCAAGTCGTAGCCGGCTGCCTCGAGAGCCACCCGATCGGCGGATGGCTCGGTGCTGTCCACCTCGACCCAGAGCGATCGAGCCAAGGCCGCTGATCCACTTGCGACCGTGACTAGAAGAGCGAGATTCGTAAGGCGCATGACGGGGCTCCTGGGCGGGCGGCAAGGGTGCTCACCCCCAGGATAAAATGGTCCGCGGGCGCCGATCGGTCAATCGACGCCCGCGGTGGGGGGGTGGTGTTCCGATTGCGCGAGCTCTAGAACTTGCGCGTCACCCAGGCCCAGGCCTTGGTCGTGTTGTTGTCGGGTGCGTAATCATCGACGCTGAACGAGGCGAACTTGGCGCCGAAAGAGTGGTGTGCATCGTACTTGTACTTGACCACGGCGTCGATCTCGGTGCCGTAGTGGGCATCGCCCTCGACGGCCGCGAAGTCGTGGAAGAACGCCGCGAACCCAAGCCCCTTCACCGCCGCTATCTTGCCGCCGGCACCCACGTAGAGATCGTTGAGGCCGGTAACCGGTGTGGCGAGGAAGCGATCGGCCCAGCCGTTGAAGGCGTGGTTGGTGCCGGTGAAGGTCCTGAATGCCGCGGTGCCTGCATCGGAGCCCTGGCTCTCGTAGCCACCCTTGAGCCAGTAATCGCCGAAGCCCGCTCCGGCCACAACGTGGAAGTAGCTCACGCCGAGTTCGTCGGTGTCGCCGAATGCGGACTGAGTGGCGAATTCGGCCTCGTAGATCGCTTTCAAGTCGTCGTTCAACTTGCGCGTGCCCGCCAGCCGGGCGCCGTAGGTCGCCTGGTCACGCAGCCCCGACGCATCGGAGTAGTCGAACATGTAGGCGTAGCCGGTGAGCTTGCCGACATCGGCGATGGAGTAACCGGCGTTAACGACCATCCCCATGTCGACGACCAGGTTGGTGCCGTTGATGGCGTTGGCGTTCCAGATGTACGAGCCGATCAGAGTCAGGTTCTCGACCGATTTGTTGACGACTTTCGCTGCGTCGTAGGTCATCTCGTTCAAGCGCCAGCCGACGTTGCCGACGTGCCTGGCATTGTCGAGGATGATCCGTTGGCGGCCCACCTTGATGCTCGTCTTCGGTAGAGCGTCGCCTGTGTATCCGATGTACATCTGGTTGATCTCGGAGCCCTCGGGGTCGAGAACCACGGGGTAGTCGGTCTCGCCGTTGAAGGTCGAGTTGAACTTCTCGTCACCGATCGGCGCGACCGTTTCGGTCTCGAAGTAACCGAACACGCCCTCGTGGGAGGGGGTCTTGTAGCCGAGCAAGAGATCGGCGTTCGAGGCGTTAGCCACCTCGTCGCCCTCGTGATCGACGTACTCGTATCGATAGGTGAGCTTGAAGGTGACTTCCCCTTCATTGTCAGCTGCCGCCAACGCGGGAGAGGCGACCAGGGCGAGACATGCCGCGGGCAAGACGCCGCGGAGGAAGAAATCGTTCGCAAAGGACATAGCTAGAATCTCCTGTTCAGAGATGCCCAATGGGCAACGGGTCCTCCCCCGAAGAGCACCGTGCGGCCGCCGACCATGGCGCGCCAACTCAAGTGATCAAGTGACCACCTGGCCGGCACGATACACCTATCACCGCGCCGTGTCACCGTGCGATTCGACGAAGTCCGAATCCTCCCCAGTAGTATGCTCACCGCTTTGGCCCCCTCTTGGCACGCGATAACATGGCACCATGACGAGAAAATGGCTTCGATTCGGATCGGTCTTCCTGGCCGCTCTTGCTGCGGATCTGGTCACGAAGCAGTGGGCCCTCGGCCGCCTGGAACCGGGGCGCACGATCGAGCCCTTGGGCGCCATCTTGCCTCTCACCCTGAGCTTCAATCGAGGAGCCGCGTTCAGCCTCGGGGCCGGCGACCACTCCCGCGCCATCTTCGTGTTGCTTTCTATCGCAGCCTGCATCTGGCTGCTGGTCTATCATCACCAGACTCCGCGAGACGCCCGAGTCCGGGGATTCGCGCTACCCTTCGTCGTGGCCGGCGCGACGGGGAACCTGGTCGATCGATTGCGTTGGGATCGTGGCGTGGTCGATTTCCTCGGGCCCTATGATCTCGGCTTCATGGATTGGCCGATCTTCAACGTCGCGGACATATGGATCACCTGCGGGGCGATTGCGCTGGCCCTGGCTTTGTGGAGCGAAGACCGACACCCCCGGGTCGACTCGGGGGCCGAGCACCCATGACGGAGGCATCGATGTCCACAGTGGCGATTACCGGCAGCGCCGGCTACTTCGGCGAGAGACTGATCCAACGCTTGCACGATCTACCGAGCGTGGAGCGTCTGATCGGCGTCGATGTGCGCGACCCTCATCCAAATCCACACGACAACGTCACTCACTTTCGACTCGACATCCGCAATTCGCTCTTCCCGCAGCTCCTCTCCTCTCTCGGCGTCGATACGATCATCCACTTGGCGTTCAGCGTGAAGCCGATCCATGACCGCAGGCAGATGCACGAGATCAACTTGGTCGGTGCACTCAATCTGCTTCGGGCCGCCCGCATGGCAAAAGTCCGACGGATCGTTCTGCTTTCAAGCACGACGGTCTACGGCTTTCACGGAGACAACCCGTACTACATGGATGAAGAGCACCGGCCGCGGCCGAATAGGGAGATGCAGTACGCCATCGACAAGGTCGAGGTCGAGACACTCTTGTTGCACTACGCCCGCAAGAACCCAGCATGCCGCATCGTGATTCTTCGCCCTTGCTCGGTCACCGGCTCCAGGGTGCAGAACTACCTTTCCGACTACCTGTCCAACCCCGTCGTTCCAGTGATCGTCGGCTACGATCCGCTCTTTCAGTTCGTCTACGTAGGAGACGTGATCGACGCTACGATCGCTGCCGTTGAACGGCGCGACGCCACCGGCATCTACAACGTCGTCGGCGACGGAGCCATTCCGCTCCGCAACGTCGTCAAGCTCTCGGGCGGCATCCCTCTGCCGGTTCCGACACCGGTCGCGCGCCCGGTGAACGATCTGCTCTGGTATCTGAAGCTGGCCCATTCGCCGTCTGGCTCTCTGAACCAGTACCGCTTCTCCTGCCTAGCGTCGAACCAACGCTTGAAGGAGGAGCTCGGCGTAATCCCCCGATTCACTTCCGATGAAGCGCTCGGACGCGAGATTTCAGCACAACGAATACAGAACATCGAAGGAAGGGAAAAGCCTCCTTCACGCGCCCCCCTCTCGGACGCCCTGCGTGAGTATCATCGCGACCGCAAGCGCGCGGAGGAGGACAGGATCTTGCGCATCGTCCACCCCCGGTCCGCGAAACCGACGCGGGCTCACTCCTGATCGCGCCCGATCCGCCTCTCGTCAATGCCCACGAAACATCGATGTCTCCTTCACGCGTCAACCTGATTCTCTGGGGTCCAGTGGCCGGCTGGGCCGCGGTGATCCTCGTATTGAACTCGATTCCCAATCCACCGGCCGCTCCAGCCACGGTACTTCCGGCCGACAAGATTGTGCACTTCCTGGAGTATTTCGGGCTCGGCGCGCTTCTCTTCCGGGCGGCGCTGGGTGCCGCATGGAAGCACCCGCTCGCGTGGACGCTCGCGCTCGGCATCGCATACGGCGTGGCCGACGAGGTTCATCAAGCGTATCTTCCCACCCGCTGCGCCGACATCGGCGACGCGCTCGCGGATGGACTGGGCGCTACCGCAGGCGCCCTGATTCTCCGAACGACTCGTCGCCGACGGAAGCCCGAAACGGACCTGCCATGACCAATAAATACCGTACTCACACCACCGGCCACCTCAACCTTGAAAACGAGGGTGAGCAGATCACGATTTCCGGATGGGTGCATCGACGAAGAGACCATGGCGGCCTCGTCTTCTTCGACCTCCGCGACGGCGACGGTTTGATCCAGATCGTCTGCGATCCCTCTTCCCACCAGGCGGTTCACGAGGCGGCCACCACGTTGCGTTCGGAGTACGTCGTGCGCGTTACGGGCCTGGTGCGGAAGCGCCCGGAAAGTGCCCGAAACCCCAACATGCCTACCGGTGGCATCGAAGTGCTCGCCAAAACGCTGGAGCTTTTGAGCACCTGCACACCTCTACCCTTTCAAGTCGATACGGAGGGTGCCTCATCCCCCGGCGAGGAGCTGCGGCTCAAGTATCGCTATCTCGACCTCAGGCGACCCGAAATGCGCGATCTGATAGTCTTGAGGCACGAAGTGTTGCGTGCGATTCGCGAGAACCTGAACGACCAGGCATTCTACGAGATCGAAACTCCGATCCTAATGAAGAGCACGCCAGAGGGTGCGCGAGATTTTCTTGTTCCGGCTCGCATTAGCCGCGGCAAGTTCTACGCCCTGCCGCAATCCCCTCAGCTCTACAAGCAGATTCTGATGATTGCTGGCATGGAGCGTTACTACCAGCTCGCGAGGTGCTTCCGCGATGAAGACTCTCGCGCCGACCGTCAGCCGGAGTTCACACAGCTCGATCTCGAAATGAGCTTCGTCGAGCGCGACGACGTATTCAGTGTCACCGAGGCGTGCATGGCTCAAGTGGTCGCGGCGGCCTGCCGCGAAGAAGTGCAGCTGCCGTTCGACCGGATGACCTACGCCGAGGCGATGCGTCGCTACGGAACCGACAAGCCCGATGTACGCTTTGGGCTCGAGCTCGCGCAAATCGATGATCTGGCCGCGTCATCGGGTTTCGGTGTCTTCAAAAACGCTGTAGCCGGAGGAGGGACAGTTCGCTGCATCGCGATCCCCGGCGGAGCGGCGTGGTCGAGGCGCGAAATCGAATCGCTCGAGAAGATCGCCAAGACATACGGCGCGAAGGGATTGGCTTGGATCAAGCTCAGCGACGGATCGGCAAGTGGGGGTATGTCGAAGTTCCTGGCCGACGGCGAAGTGTCGGTGATTCGTGAGCGAAGCGGTGCCGGAGACGGAGATGCGGTCGTTTTTGTCGCCGATCGCGAATCGGTCGTCTGCGCGGCCCTGGCGAATCTGCGCAACCATCTGGCCGAGAAGCTCGCGCTAGTCGATCGCTCCGATCTATGTTTCCTGTGGATCACCGATTTCCCCCTCTTCGAGCGCGACGAAGAGAATGGTCGCTGGCAACCATCTCACCATATGTTCACGCTACCCGCCGCCGGCGACCTAGAGCGACTCGAGAGCGATCCGGGGTCGGTCCTCTCTCACCAGTACGACCTGGTGCTGAACGGCTGGGAGCTGGGCTCCGGCTCGATCCGTTGCCACCGCGCCGACATTCAGCGCCGCATCATGGGCGTCGTGGGAATGTCCGAAGACGAAGCCGAAGACCGCTTCGGATTCCTCTTGCGCGCCCTCGACTTCGGCGCTCCCCCCCACGGCGGCGTCGCGCTCGGCATCGACCGCCTGGTCACCCTCCTCGCCGCCACCAAATGTTCGATGCGCGACGTCATCGCCTTCCCGAAAACACTCTCCGGCGTCTCCCTAATGGACACCGCCCCATCTCCCGTCTCCCCCGAGCAACTCGAAGAGCTGGGTCTGGAACTCGTGAAGGAAGAAGACCCGGCGGAGTGACGCGGCCCCTTTCGCCGAGGCGGGGATTCCTCGCTCCACACCGCCCTATTCGGGCTGTTCCCCGGGCTCGAGCAGATCCTCCACGGCTTGCTCCATCTCGGCCAGACCGAAGGGTTTCGGGAACGCGGCGTGGGCTCCAAGGCTGATTGCGGTCTGAAGGTAGAGCTGATTGGTCGGGGCGCTGATGGCGATGATCTTGATCTTCGGATAGAGCGTTCGCAGAGACATGATCGTCTCGAGGCCGTCCTTCTCCGGCATGAGGATGTCGGTGATCACCACATCGATCGATTTGCCGGTCAGGAACTTCAGCGCGACGGCGCCGTTCTCGGCTTCGTGGACCCGATGGCCGGCGCGCTCGAGCTGTTTTCGCAGAATGAGGCGAACGGGAGCTTCGTCATCGACGACCAGCACGCTGCCACGCGGCGCCTTGCCGGTGCCCTTTCGCGACGCTTCTTGCTCCGAGGGGGAAGCATCACGGGGTTTTCCCCGGGTGCTCTTGTCTCGGGTCTTCACCGTGTACATCCAGGCCGGGTCGTAGACGCCTATCGGCTGTGTTGAGATTGATTGCGTGAATCGACTCAAGGCTCTGCTCCTGTGCATTTCCCCCCGGGGGGCCTTGTGGCCTGGGAGCCTGTTGCGCATAGGCACCCCTCCATCCGAAGTTAGCACGATTTCACCGTTCCGAACATCGATAGTCGCGCAGGCGGCCGAATTGGTGAGAGCAAGGAGCCCAAAGAGGGGGGTGCTGCCGCAATATGGGCATTTTGGCCGAGCAATCAGTCTTCAAGCTGATGTCCGTGCGCCATCTGATGCACATGCGGGCGATGCGCCCGGGGCGTCGATGCTCAATGCTCGAGAGCCAGCGTCCAGGTCAGTCCACGATCGCGTCTTCGGGCAGAAGATAGCGCCAGGGGTTGACCTTCTTGCCGTCGAGATGGACCTCGTAGTGGACGTGAGAGCTGGTCGATCGGCCGGTCGAACCGAGCAGCGCGATCGGCTCTCCGCGGCTGACGCGAGCGCCACGCTTCACGAGGTTCTTCTTATTGTGAGCGTAGGAGGTCATGTAGCCGTTGCCGTGGTCGATCTTGACCTGGTTTCCGTAGCCGCCGTTACGCCCGGAGAAGACAACCTTGCCATCGGCCGTGGCGACGACATCGGTGCCGGGCCAGGCGGCGATATCGACTCCCCAATGAAAGCTGGAGCGGGCGGTGAAGGGGTCGCGCCGGCGGCCGTACGCCGCGGAGAGCCAACCGTCGGTGGGGAGGATCGACGGCACGTGATCGAGATTCTCGTGAGTGCGGTGGAGCGCCTCGTGGACCTGCTCGATGTCCTTCGCGAGTGATTCCGAGCTTCGCTTCGTGCGCTCCAGGCTCGTTCGCAGAATCCTGACCCGCTCGTTCTCCATTTGCGCATCGAAAGCGGGATCTTCGTGAGGCGTAGGGATGTCCGCGTCGATCTCCTCGATGCCCGCGAGCACCCGCATGCGTTGCTCCGTCTTTCGCATCTGGCCTAGGTCGGCCTCGAGGCCCGCCACCTGGGCGCAGACCTGGTCGAGCGCATTGTGAAGCGCGTCATTCTCGGCTCGTTCAGCGTGCAGCTCCGCGAAATACACGACGAAGCGCAGCCCGCCCAGAACCACGCATCCAAGCGCGAGAGTGGTCAAGAGAGCCGGAGCGGCACGCCTGGGCGTGCGCTCCAATGCTCGGCGAAGTAGATGATGCGGCCACATGATCGATCGAACTCCAGGAATCCACCAATCCCTTTGTTTATCACAGTGACCGCGCGGGATCAATGCTGCAGGAAGAGCTGGAGCTCCCTGTCCCCCGCCACCACGCGGAGCTTCTCCAGCGCTTTCTGCTTGATCTGACGGATGCGCTCCCGCGTCAGGCCGAACTCCCTTCCTATCGATTCGAGCGTCTGGGTCTCCGGTTGCCCGATGCCGAAGTATAGGCGAACGACGCGGGCTTCGCGCTCTGTGAGTGCGCCGAGCGCCGCATCGATCTCGCGCGCCATCGCGGCATCGATCAACTCTTCATCGGCCTCGCACTGCTCCTCATCGACCAGTGCGTCGAGCAGTCCACCGTCGTCGTTCCCGGCGCCCGGGGAGTCGAGGCTCACATGGCTCTTGGCGACCACTAGCGTCGAAGCCACTTCCGATTCTCTCAGCCCCAGGTGCGCGGCCAGTTCTTCTGCGGTCGGCTCGCGGCGCAGCTCCTGCTCGAGCTTCTGCGAGGCCCGACCGAGCCGATAGAGCACCGAAACCCGATTCAGCGGAACCCTGACGATTCTCGATTGCTCCGCGAGAGCCTGCAGGATCGCCTGACGAATCCACCAGACCGCGTATGAGATGAACTTGAAACCGCGCTTCTCGTCGAAACGCTTTGCCGCTTTGATCAAACCGGCGTTCCCTTCGTTGATCAGGTCGGCGAGCGGCACTCCCTGCTTCGAGTAGATCTTCGCCTGGCTCACCACAAAGCGCAGGTTTCCCAGAACCAGTCGCTCGAGAGCCTCCTCATCCCCCTCGCGAATCCGCTCGGCCAACTCGACCTCGTCTTCACGCGTCAGAAGTGGGAACTTGGAGATCGTGCGTAGATAGGCGTCGAGTGCGGAGTCTCCACGGGTTTCGGTCCCGTCTTTTCGGGCCAAGCTGCACCACCCCAACAGGTTTGGGCGATCCGCGCCACCGAACACGCCCGAGGCGAAGCGCTGGCGCGGAGTTCATCGTGGGCCGGCGCATGACCGGCCCACATTCGATTGATCGGCCCAACTCGTGGTTCACTTGCGCGGTGGTTTGGGTCCGCGCAGGCTACTCGGGTGCGAGCGCGAAATACCGCTGTCCGCCGCCCGGTAGCTGCACGTACACCGCGATGGCACGGTCGTCAGCGCTTTCCGCAAGCGCCTCCCGGGCCTTGCGGTAGTCCCGCAGCCCTGAAATCTCGAACTCCCCGAGCTTTTGGATTACATATCCGGGTCTCAGCTCCGCCCTGGACGCCGGTGACCCGGGCTCTATGCCCACGATCATGACCCCTCGCGCGGCATCGATGCCCGCCGCCTCGGCTTCGGGGGAGTCCAGCGAGACGACCTCAAGCCCCATCCACAGATCGCTGTCGGCGCCGGAGCCCTCGGATTCGGTCTCGACGACATCGCCCATCAGGGCCAATTCGACTTTGAAGCGCTTCCGCTTTCCATCCCGGATCACCACGACCTTGGCGGTCGTTCCGACCTTCGCGCTCCCGACCATTCGCTGCAGCTTCGGGATCGATTCCACGAGCTTGCCATTGAACTCTACGATCACATCGCCGTCGCGGATGCCGGCTTCGGCGGCCGGACCCTCATCGAGCAGGCCGCTGACCAGCACGCCCTCGGGTCCGTCCAGCCCCAGCGCCTCGGCCAGATTCGCATCAACATTTTGAATATGCACGCCGAGAAACGCGCGTCGAACCTCTCCATGTTCCTTCAGGTCGCCCAGGATCTCCCGCGCAAGGCCGATTGGGATGGCGAATCCGATGCCGACGTTGACGCCCGAGGGAGAGCTGATGGCGGAGTTGATACCGATCACCTCGCCGCGGATATTGGCGAGCGGTCCCCCCGAATTGCCGGGATTGATCGATGCATCGGTCTGGATGTAGTCCTGGATCGATGGAGACGTGCCCCCGAAGCGCAAGGATGACCGTCCGTTGGCGCTGATGATCCCCAGCGTGACTGTTCCCGCGAAGCTCGAGAAAGGATTGCCCACCGCGATGGCCAGCTCGCCGACTCGGAGCGTCGAAGAATCGCCCAGCTTCGCGGGGACGATCTCGCCTTCAGGCTCCACCTTCAGCAGAGCCACATCGGTGCTCGGATCGGTTCCGATGATCTCGGCCTTGAACTCACGTTCGTCATGGGTCGTCACCAGAATGTCGTCGGCGTCCTCGACCACGTGGTTGTTGGTGAGGATGTAGCCATCGTCACTGATAAAGAAGCCGGACCCCAGCGAGCGCGCCTCGCGTTCGTCGGGGAGTTCGTCGAGGCGCCGGCGGAACATATCCTCCATTCCGGGGACGAAGAAGGGGTGCTGAAAACGCTTGTCGACCTTCTCCATGTGGGTCGCGCTGATATTGACGACCGAGGGCAGGATCGTCTCGGCGGCGGAGGCCACAGCGTCGCTCAGGACCTCCGCGGCGAGTCGCTCGTCGGTAGTGGTTGCCGCCGCGGCGGAGGGAAGAAGCGAGTGCAGTCCGCGGCCGATCACGCCGCCGGTGATCAGAAGAGCGGCCGCCATCAGTGTGCGTCGCGCGCCACGTTCCAGACTCATTGTTGGGACTCCATCGGTCGTTGGGTGGGTTCTCGAGGCTGCCCAACTCTACGACGTACCGTGCCGCCGGTTCCGGATTCCGTCGGGTTCATCGACTTCGAAGGCTACCCGGCCTGTCTTAGGGTCCGGAAAGAAACAAACGTGCCACGTCGCATCCC
>CAZFNT010000008.1:0-21023 GCA_964520315.1 uncultured Gemmatimonadota bacterium | reverse complement strand
CGCCCTCGGCGCTCTGGAGCGGATCCTCGACGACCACGCCCCCGACGTCGCCATCTTCCACACCACGATCGGCTTCCTCACCGCCCCGGTCCTCAGGGGGTGCGCACGGAGAGTGCCGACTCTCAAGCAGGTGCACGATACCCGCGTTTTCTGCCCCAAGATCCGGTCCAAAGTGTTACCTGGCAACGCCAAGGCGGATCGCCCTCGCATCTGCCCCTTCCCTTTCGGCCCTCGCTGTCTTTCGCAAGGCTGCCTCTCGGAAGACCGCCGCGCACCGATCGCCGCCGGACCGCCGCTCGAGCAACCGCGCGAGACCCTGATCCGCTGGACCGAACTGCGTGCCCTGCGCCGCCTACCAGCGTTGCTCTGTGACTCCGACTACATGCGCGGCGAGCTCGCTAGGAACGGCATCGCCCGCGACCGAATCCACGTCGTGGGCCAGGCCATCCCGTGGCCGCGCGAGGCACTAGCCCCCCTCGATCCGCCGACTACCCCCCCCATCATCGGCGCCGTCGGGCGGTGGGACATCGTCAAAGGCATGGAGCTCCTGCTCGACATCCTGATCGAAATGGCCCCCCATCGAGACTTCTCGGCGCGCATCGTCGGCGATGGACCGAACTTGTCGGTCGCTCGCGAAAAGGTGCGCGCCGCCGGTCTCCCCCAGCGGATCGAGATCCTCGGCCCCCTGCCGCCCACCGAAATCCCGGGTTTCTACAGCGGCATCACCATCCTCGCCTTTCCGTCGCTCATTCCCGAATCGTTCGGCGCCGTCGGCATCGAAGCCCAGGTCCACGCCCTTCCCGTTGTCGCCTTCGACGCTGGCGGTGTGAGCGAGTGGCTCTGCGCCCCAGACGCGGGCATCCTGGCCTCGATCGGCGACCGCTCCTCTCTTCGCCGAGGCCTCGAGCAGCTCCTGGATCACCCCACCGAAGCCCGCGCAATGGGTGAGAGGGGACGGGAACGCGCCTGGAGCCGTTACGAGCAGCGGGCGCAGCTCGGGCGCCTCATCGAGATCCTATCCGGCGTCATTGCGGCGGGGAATCGAGCCACGGATTGACGATCAGAACCCGCGAAACTCGGTCCCCCGCCCCGCCGGGGTTGTAGAGTTCCTGATAGGGCCCACTCGCATCGCCCCACCAGTTGCCGCTCGCGTCGATCCCGTGTACTTCGGTTCGCACCCCATACCCGCCGTTTCCAGCGATGCTGTTTCCCGTGATCTCGGGTGTCCCCGCATCGATCCGAATCCCATCGCTGTGGTTGCCGGCGAACGTGTTTCCAGTCGCCACAACATCACCGTCCACTACCCGCAGACCGATATCGCAGGTATCCACCCGATTCGCAATCACTTCGACATCCGCGTCGTGGCACTCGATCCCCGCATCGATCGATCCCCGGATCGTGTTTCCGCTCACCAGGGTCCTGCGCGAGTCCACCACGAATATCCCGGTCATGCCCGGGAGCACCGTGTTCGAGTCGATCAGCGCATCGGAAATCCGACCGACCAGGGCCGCACCGTATCGTTCGCCATGCAGCACGCACCCCCGCACAAGGCTCTGGTAACCCCCGTCGATCACCAGCGCATCCTCTCCGGTCAGAGTCGCCCCCAAGATCGTGTCGGTGCTCGCATGTCCGCGGAATCCGGCCTCGCTTTCGCCCGCGATCGAGCCGCCCCATATATGCACGCCACCCCCCTCGGTGCGCGCGCCGAACTGCTCCGATTCCAACGTGCTGCCGGTAATGTCGGCCCATCCGAGCTCCGTCATCAAAGCGCAAGTCGCGTGAGAATCGATCACGCACGAATCCACCCTCGCCACCGCTCCACCCGAAACGCGCAGCCCGATCCGAGCGTGATCGATCCGCGTGTGGGTGAGCACCACGCTCCCCCCGTGCACGTAGATCCCCTCCCAGTCCCCCGGGCGCGGCACTGTGTCGGCCGATCCGAAACGCACTGGAGAGCTCGCGCTCCCTTGCGCCAGCAGCACGCCCGCCACATCGATGCCCGCGATGCTGTCGCCATCGTCTCTGAAGAGCAAAGAGCTGCCCGCGGCCACTGTCAGGGTCGTGCCTCGCGAGACAATTAGCATCTCTCGAATCACCAGCTCACCCGAGACCGTCGTATCGTCGTCGATGACTGTCGGCAGGGGGGAGCCGTCCTCCGCGGGGTCTCCATCGGGGGCGAGCAGAGTCTCATCCGTCGCCGAGCACGCCACAATCCACGCCACGGCCAGCGTGGCCAGCGGAGTGCGGAGCTGTGGGGTGCGTGGAGTCATGATCGGTTCGAAGAGAGTTCCCCTCGCTCAACCGATCGGCATTCCAGAGCGGCCGAATTCAGCTACTCGAAGTACCCCAACGTCGTGAGCCGCTCCCGCACTTCCGGCGTCAGCAGTGCCGCTTTGTCAGCCTGCTCCTCGGTCGCCGCCAACCACGACAGGGTAGCCTGTGTCATCCGGGACAGCCGGATCGGCTCCGATTCCGACAGATTGGTGCGCTCCGCAGGGTCTCGCTCCAAGTTGTAGAGCGCCACCGCTTCGTGCCGATAGACCCAATCCTCGCCGCTTGCGCGATTCGGCAAGAGCGAGAGGATCAACTTCCAGCGGCCGTCCACCATCGCTACGGCCGATCGATTGGCATGCTCGATGAAGATCGGTCGTCGGGCCGGTTTGTCGGTTCCGACGACCGCCCCCGCGAGACTCTGGCCAGGCAAATCGTCGGGACACCCGAGCCCGGCGAGTTCCAGAATCGTCGGCGCGATGTCGATCGCCTGCACCGGCTCGGCGACGCGGCGCCCGGCATCCGCGACGCCGTCCCAGGCGACGATCAGCGGCACCCGCACCGATGGCTCGAAGATCCCGCGATGATCGAAGTAGATTCCGCCTTTCCCAAACGCCTCGCCATGATCTCCCGTGAGCACCACCAGCGGCCGCTCGCCGACGAGGTCGAGCACATCGATCAGTCCCCCCAGCGCATGGTCCACCTGCGAGATCTCCGAGTCGTAGAGCGCCGTCAGCGTCTCGACCTCCTCTTCGGTCCACCCGACGCCGTTGTAGATCAGTGCGTCGGCAGGAATCTCGTGGTCGTATACCGCCTCGAAGAGCACCTTCTCCATCGGAGCCAGATCCGGATCCTGCCGGTAGAGTTCCTCGGGACTGATCTGCCTCAGGTGCAGCCTCTTCATCACGGCGACGCGCCCCGCGAGATGGTCGATGAAGAGCAGTTCGAATTCCTCCTCGGGCACATAAGGCAAGTGCGTGTCGAAGAGGTGAAGCCATAGGAAGTAGGGACGCCTTCCTCGCGCTCGAATCCAGTTGTTCGCGAAGGCGACCGCCTCTGCCGCGGACCGAGTCCACTCGACGTAGGCCGGCTCCGAGGAGCCGCGTCGACCCTCCACGCTGACAAAGTCGTCGAACCCACGATCCAATCCGGAGGGCGAAGGGTTCAGATGCGCCACGCTGACGACGGCCCCCGTCTCGTAACCCGCCCTTTGGAAGTGTTCGGCGAGCGTGCCGAGCTCGTCGCTATCGAACGCCTTGAGATTATCGACGACGCCGTGCGTGCGCATGTGGCGACCGGTGAAGAGAGTGGTGTGGGATGGATTAGTGCTGTTTGTCTGGCTATACGAGGTCTTGAAGAGCACTCCGCGTTCTGCCAGCGCATCGATATTGGGTGAGGTCATGCGCCAATAGCCGTAGGCGGAGAGGTGATCGGAACGTAGCGTGTCCACCGTGATCAAAATGACCGAGGGACCGTCCGATTCGCCGCATGCGGCCGGGAGGAAGGCGAGAAGAGAGACCAGAAAGCGTTGGGGGGCAAACATCGTGGACGCGGACCCTAACAGAACCGGTTGATTCGGATCGCCGCCCGGTCAAGTCGCGACCCCCGCGCACCGATGGTATGAGCAGCCCCCGTGCGACCGGATCGAACGCTCATGTTGCCCACATCTTCCGAACTCCTGGTGCGCCTCAGTCACGAACTGCGCACCCCTCTGACCACCATCATCGGGCTCTCCGAGATGATGGAGGGGCAGGCGGAGGACGAGGCCGGCTATGCACAGAGGATTCGGACGAACGGAGTGAACCTGCTGCGATTGATTGAGGACATCCTCAAATTGGCGCGTCTGACCGGCGACGAGTTCGTTCTAGACATCGCCGCGATTAGTGTGGACGAGGTGCTCGAGACGGCCGAACGCACGCATGGCGGGACGATCGCACGAGCGGGCCAGCGCCTAGTCGTGGGCAAGGCGCCCGATTGCCCTCCTGCTCTCGAGGCCGACGCGGAGCTCTTGCAGCTCGCTTTGCGCTGCATCATCGAGAACGCAATCAAGTTCGCCGTCCGCGGAACGATTTGGCTGCGAGCCGAGCGATCCGACGACGGTGGAGTCTCGCTGGCGGTTCAGGACGAAGGCCCCGGTGTGCCAGGGGATCGTGCCGAGCTCATCTTCGACGATTTCCGCCAGGGCGACGAGCGAATCGACCGCGAGCACCATGGCGCGGGCCTGGGTCTTGCGCTCGCCCGTCGCGCCCTCGGGGCGATGCGGGGCCGGCTCGATCTTCTGCCCTCCGTGCGCGGCGCCTGTTTCAGCCTGGAGCTTCCCGCGCCGGTAGGCACGAGAAAGCCGCCAGCCTGAAGCAAGAACAGGCTTGGCGGCTTGGCTCGTGGGAGAGATCAGATCCCGAAGCGAAGGCCTATCCAGGCGGATGGGCCCGACGCATCGAGGCGGGTGATGTAAACCTTGTCGCCGATCTCTTCTCGGCTTCGCACGACGTTGTGGGTGTAGCGCAGCTCCCCGATTAGGCTCACCGTGTCGCTCAGGTGGAATCCGGCTCCGCCACCGACCTGCCAGGCGATTCCGCCATAGACATCCCGGTTGATCTCGCCTTCGTGGTTCTGCACTGTCCACACGACTCCGTAGCCGAGTCCGCCCGAGAAGTAGGGATTGAAGCCGGTCTCGGACAGCACCGGGAGGAAATATCGACCAGTGAAGAGCATCGGCACGTGGTTCGACACGTAGGAGTCCCCCTGCTCGATGATCTCGAAGGGATTGCCGAACTCGTCTTCCCCCTGAAAGATCGATTTCGGATTGTGGATCGAGTTGCGGTAGTAGTCGATCGCGAAGCCGAACTCGAGGCGGCCGGTCGACCCGCCGGCGAACTCCAGACCGAGTGCGACGCCGGTGTTCAGGTCGGCGCTGGCCGGCTTGAACGAGCCCATCCGAAGATAGGTGGATCCCGCGGCGCGGCGGGAGGGCACGTTGTGGACGTGAACCCGGGCCGGGTGCCATTCCTCTTCGAAGAGGAGAGAAGAGGCCGAGTAGTCATCGGCCAGGGCGATCGAGGGGGCCGCGACGAAGGCGACCGCTGTAGCTAGAAGCAACGTTTTCATCCGAATCTCCTGCGGCGCATGAACTGCGACCTGGTTGAAACCAACACCTATGCGATAGCAGGATCCGGGCCAGTGATGGGAAGGGCGGCATCTGGCTATATGCCAACGTTTTGCAGCGCTTGCCACTGCTGGGCGTCCGATGCTGGTGGCGGAAGGGGTACGCCCTGCTGTCCCGAAACGGGGATACTCGGTTCAGGTGATCCGTTGGAGCGCCGGATCGGTGATGCCGAGCTCATCGAAGGCGCCGGTGCGGATCGCGCACGAGTCGCATCTGCGGCAGGGGGCGCCATCCGGACCGGGGTCGTAGCAGGAGCTCGTGAGGCCGTAGTCGACACCGCAGTCGATCCCCTTGCAGATGATCGCGGTCTTTCTCAGTCGAAGAAGAGGCGCATTGATCATGAGCCGCGTGCGCCCTTCGACTCCCGAAGCCGTGGCCAGATTGGCGAGAGCCTGAAAAGCCTTCAGATACTCCGGCCGGCAGTCGGGGTAGCCCGAGTAATCGACCGCGTTGATGCCGAGGTCGATCCGAGACGCCCCCACGACTTCGGCCCAGGCGAGCGCATGCGCCAGGAAGATCGTGTTCCGGGCGGGCACGTAGGTCGATGGAATCCCCTCGCGCCCAGGATCAGCGGGCGGAACCGGAGCGCTGGTCGTCAAAGAGGAGCCGCCGAACTTGTCGAGATCGACCCGCAGCACCAGATGCCGCGCGGCCCCCAGTGATTCGGCCTGGCGGCGAGCGAAATCGAGCTCGATCCGATGCCGCTGGCCGTAGTCGAAGCTCAGCCCGTAGCACTCGAGCCCTTCTGCCCGCGCCATCCCGAGGACCGTTGCCGAGTCGAGCCCTCCCGAGAGCAGAACGATGGAGCGTCGCATGCCCGAATCGTAGCGCGGCGCGGCGGGCCCGCGCGATTCAAGTCCCTTGCCGACACGTCGATGCGAAGGATGTGTTCCCCACCCATCCACCTGCGTCGATCGAAAGAGGCACGTGACCGGCAGACTGTGCTTCCTGTCCCTGAATGCACTGCCCTACCTGAGCGAGCACGGACCCGACTTCGCCGGGGGGGCCGAGGCTCAAGAGGTGCGTATCGCCAAGGGATTGGCGGAGCGCGGTTGGCGGGTCAGCTTCTTGACCGAAGATCACGGCCAGGGGGAGCTGATCAGGGCCGCCGCGATCGAGATCCGGGCGACGTTTCGGCCGCGCGCGGGGCTTCCGATAGCCCGCTTCATCTGGCCCCGACTGAGCTCGGTCCGCCAAGCCCTGCGCGCCACTCCGGCGGACGTTTACCTGACGCGAACAGCCTCGATCTGGTCGGCCGTGATCGCCGCGCATGCGCGGGCCGTCGGCGCTGCGTCGGTGTTGGCTCTCTCACACGACCGTGAGGCGGCCCTACGCCTTCGCGGGTTCTTGAATCCGCGAGATCGCTGGCTCTTCAGGCGAGGTCTTCACCAGGTCGACCGGATCATCGCGCAGACAGTCTCTCAGTCCGAGCTTCTGCGCGAGAGCACGGGTCTCGATTCGATCATCGTTCCCAACGGCATCGACATGGAGTCGGGGAGCAGCCCTCCTTTCCGGCCGCGTTCCGGCCCCACTCGCGCTCTCTGGGTGGGCACCCTACGCCCCTGGAAGCGCCCCCAGCTCTTCGTGGAGCTGGCTGCATCGTTGCCTGAGATCGAGTTCACGCTCATTGGCGGGGCCGACCCGCACCGTCCGGGACTCCCGAAGTGGGTGCGGGCCCGCGCCGCCACTCTGCCGAATCTCGAGGTTCTCGGTTACGTCGCGCCCCAGCGAATCGGGGGCTTCTTCGACCGCTCCGATATCTTCGTATCCACCTCGGCGGCGGAGGGATTCCCGAACACCTTCCTCGAGGCCTGGGTTCGCGGCATTCCGGTTGTTTCGATGGGCGCCGATCCGCAGCGGGCGATTTCGAATTGCGGCGCGGGTCTTCTGATTCGAGATGCCCGCGATCTGCGGGCCACCGTAGCGAAGCTCGCCGCCGATCCCGATTTCGCGTCGGCGGTGGGGTTGAAGTGCCGGAAGGTCGTTGCTGACGATTTCAGTACGCAATCGCTTGTGGACCGCTACGAGCGGATCTGTATGCACCTGATGGGGCGTACGGATCACACGACTACGAAGCTACACACAGAATCCGGGAGGGCGCATGTTTGCTCGTAAACGTTGGCTCGTACTCGGAGGGGCCGGCTTCATAGGGAGCCAAATTGTAGAAGAGTTGATCGATACAGGTGAACGTTGTCTCGTCGTCGATGACTTCTCATCGAGCTGCACGAGACCAACACCGAGCGATGAGCTGGAAATGATCGTCGACGATGCGGCCGGCGATCGTGTGCTGGCGATGCTAGGCGAGGAGCGCTTTGCCGCGGTACTGCACTTGGCCGGCAGCGCATATGTGCCGCCTTCGGTCGACGATCCAGCGATGGATTTCGATGCAAATCTAGTTCTGCCTCTTCGTCTCTTGATGCGGCTGCGAGAGCTCGAGTCGCCACCACCATTCGTACTCGCTTCGTCGGCGGCAGTCTATGGGGATCCTCGCGAGATGCCGATCACGGACGACACTCCATCGGCTCCGATCAGTCCCTACGGTGTCTCCAAGTTGGCCGCGGAACGCTACGTCGATGTATTCGCGAAGCTCTACGGAATCCCGGCCGCCTCGCTCAGACTCTTCTCGGTCTACGGGCCAAGACAGAAGAAACAGGTCGTCTTCGATCTGATCCGCAAAACGATCGTCGATCCACTAGAGGTGGAGATCCTGGGAGACGGTACGCAGGCACGCGATCTGGTCTATGTGGAAGACATAGCGCGGGCCTTCATCGAAGTTGCGCGACGTGCTCCACTGCGTGGCGAGACCTACAACGTCGCTACGGGCGAGAGTGTCACCACCGCGGAGCTCGCGCGCGCGATCGCAGCGTGCCTCGGTGCGACGCCGGAGCTACGCTTCACCGGAGCCGTTCGGCCGGGAGATCCTCAGCGCTGGCGCGGCAACGCCGAGCGTTTGAGCGGGATAGGGATAACAGCGGATACGACGATCGCGCGTGGGCTTCCAGCGACGGTCGAGTGGGTGCGTTCCGTCTTCATGGCCAACGAAGGGGTGGGATGAGGATGAATCGCCCCCGCATTCTCATCGCCGGTGACTACCCCCGGAACATCAGCCGCGGGGGGGTTCAGGCCGTCGTCAGGACCACGGCGATAGCCCTGGCCGCCCAGGGGGATCTCGAGATCCATGTAACTGCACTCTCGCCGCGTCTAGCCGAGAGTCGAACTCGAAACGACCAAGGTGTGGTGGTGCACGATCTGCGAGTCCCGCGGCTCCCGGCCAGCGTGCGGGCAGCTACATTCGACGCGGCGGCGGTGAAGGCACTCATCGAGCGAACGAGCCCGCACCTGATTCACGCACACAGCCAGGAAGGCCATGCTCTGGCCGCCGTGCGTAGCGGCCGTCCCTGTGTGGTGTCGGTTCACGGGCTACTCCAGGCGCAGAATCGGCTTCTCGACGGATTTGCTCCGATTCGGATCGCGCGCGCAACGCTCTGGCGGAACGTGGAGAGGCGTGTTCTCGCGGCCGCCCGCGACACCATCGTCATGAGCCGCCACGTTGCCGATGCGGTTCAGCGCGACAGCTCCGCCGAGCTCCATTGGGTCCCCAATCCGATCGATCCCTGTTGGTGCGCGTTAGCCGACGATCCGGAGCCGGGGCGGGTGCTCTTTGTCGGGCTCATCACTCCTCGCAAGGACTTGGAAACACTGATTCGAGCAGTGCCCCTGCTGCCCGATTGGGTCACTCTGCGCATTGCGGGCGCCGTGGACGACGCCGGGTACAACGACCGCATGCGCGCAGTCGCCGAGGAGTTGGGGTTGGCGCAAAGGGTGTCGTTCACGGGCCGGCTCTCTCACGACGAGCTCCTCGAGGAGTACCGCAGGGCCGATCTCTTCGCGCTGAGCTCCGTAGAGGATTCAGCCCCGATCGCCATCACTCAGGCGCTTGCGGCGGGGAAGCCTGTCGTGGCGTCCGACGTCGGTGGCATCGGCGATCTAGTGCCCGAGGGAGAGGTGGGACATCTGGTGCCGGCGCGGGATTGGGCGGCCTTCGCGCAACGGATCACCGCGTTGCTCAGCGATCGCGCGCGGCGGCGCGAGTTCTCCGCGGCGGGCCGGCGACGAGGTGCGGAGCACTCACCCGATCGCGTGGCGGAACGACTGAGGGAGGTCTATGCCGGGGTCGTGGCTCGGCAGGGGATCGGGCTGCCCTTGGCGGAGCAAGAGCGAGCCCTGAGCGTTCTCTCGCGCGGGCGCCGCTCCGAGCATTTCGGCGACAATCTACATGACGACGCCGGCGCACACTTCCCGGCCGAGGTCTCTTGACCCGATGATCCCCGACGCGATCCGCTGGCGATTGCGAAGGCTGGCCGTCATGACGCCGATCGAGATCGGCACGCGATCGATCCGCTGGGTGCGCGATCGCATCCGTTGCGCGCTCTGGGCGGCAGGGGCGCTTCCATCCAACTATGACCCCGACGATCCGCGCAACCGTCGCGTTTTCAATGCGACGGAGCGCGAGGTCGCCTGGGATCGCGGTGGGTTTCTTCTCGCCTCTCCTCTGCCCGAGATCCGAGGGATCGACCACGACGCGTCCGATTCCTGCGTGCGGGTCGCCGATGCCGTGCTCCGAGGATGGTGCCCCCTCTTCGCCCTCGCGTCCGTGCGAATCCTCGAGGCCGATGATTGGAACCGAGACCCGCTCGGCAAGGGGGAGTGGCCGCGGGGATTCGCACCGCTGATCAACCATCGAGATGCGGCGCGAGGCGGGGCTCGTTTCGTCTGGGAGCTCAACCGCCTTCCCCAGCTCGCCATTCTCGGGCGTGCGTACTGCGAAACGGGCGAACGCAGATTCGCGCTGGGTGTCGCGGATCTGCTCCGCGGCTGGCTAGATGCGAACCCTCCGGAGACCGGCATCGCGTGGCAGTCCCCGCTAGAGCTGGCCATTCGCATGATCGCGATTCTCCACGCGGCCGATCTGATCGCGGGCTCGGGTGCGATCACCGAAGCGTTCGGGCGGGAGCTCGGAGTCTGCGCGGCGCACCATGGCGCGGCGATCGCGCGATCGCTCTCTCGGGGATCGTCGGCCAACAACCACACCATCGGCGAGGCAGCGGGGCTGATCGTCTTGGGCGCGTGCCTGCCCAATCTGCGAGCCGCCCAGAGCTGGATCGCTCAGGGAACGCGGACCTTGCGCCGGGAGCTCTCGCGACAGTTCGCTCGTGACGGATCGGGGCGAGAGCAAGCACCCCACTACCAGGCATTCGCCACCGGATTCGTTCTGCAGGCGCTTCTTGCCTTTCAGCGCTCAGCTCGGCCGGTGCCGGCGTTTCTCGAGGAGCACCTGCGCAGCTCGACGCGCTTTCTCGTGGAGCTGGTGGTTGATGGCAACACCGCGATCGAGCCGGGGGATTCCGACGATGGCACGATCCACGGCCTCGGGGGACCACCGCAGAGACTGTTGGCCGAGACAGCGCAGGTCGCCGCGCTCGCGTCGGGTTGCTCCGAAATCCTCCCCCACGCTCTTCGCGCCCAGGTGTTCCAGTCTACCAGGTGGTTCCTGAATCCCATACGACGCCTCCACAATTCTCGGGAATTCAGAGGATCGAGCATCAGTCCCGGCGCCGGCTGGATCGTCTTTCGAGGTGGGTCCCCCCGCAGAACCCTCTTCTTCGACGCCGGCCCGCACGGCCTCGCCCCACTCGACGCTCACGCCCACGCCGACGCCTTGTCGGTCTCGTTTCACGCCGGCGAAGACGAGGTCATCGTCGATCCTGGAACCTACCGGTACCACTCGGGGGGAGTTTGGCGCGACCGATTTCGATCGACCGCGGCCCATGCGACGATCGAGATCGATGGCGAGGACCAGAGCCGTATCGCCGGTCCCTTCTTGTGGCGATCCAGAGCGCGAGCACGAATCACCGAGTGTCACCTCGGAGGAAACTTGGAGCTCGTGAGCGCCGAACACAACGGCTATGAGCGGCTCTCCGATCCTGTGCGGCACCGCCGCCGTGTGCTTCACCTCGGTGCAGGTCGCTTCATCATTCACGACATCATCGACTGCGAGGGCGAACACGATCTGCGATTCAGCTTGCCTCTGCCTCCCGGGACGACCCTTGTGCACGACCACAACATTGTTCCGGCGGAGGGACTGGCCGTGTTTGCCGCAGTTCCGTCCGGCGCCCGAGTCGACTTGCTATTTGGGGCGTCGTTCCCCGCGCGCTTGTTGGTGGATGGCGGTTGGGTCTCACGCCGATTCGGAGAACGCGAATCGGCGCCGCTCCTACGCGTGACAGGGCGGATCGAAGGCCCCGCCCAACTATTCACATACCTTGCCGGCGCGGCCGCGGGGGAGGAGGTCGGAGACCTCGCCTTCCACGGTGCGTGGGCACCCGTTTTGCGGCGAGACGGGTCTCGGGCGCCCCTCTGCGTCGGTTTGCGGATAGACGACCCCTCCGGGACCCGTTGGACGGCTCTGGCCCCGCCGGGGGCGCCGAGTCGATGCCGCGAGCTCGGACCCCTTCGATTCTCCGGCCAGGCGGCATCGCTTCTCGAGCCGCGCGACGGCGGCAGAGCGACGATCGAGAGCCTCGGAAGTGGGGCGACTCAACTCGGGGCGGTTTCGGTCGAAGAATCTGAGGGCGCTGGGCACTGGCGCTCCTAGTCCATCAGAGAATCAGGACGTGCAATCATGAGAATCGCCATCTTCGGTCTTGGATATGTCGGTACCGTGTCCACAGCCTGCCTCGCCGAGGCGGGCCACGAGATCGTCGGCGTCGACGTCAATCCGCTGAAGGTGGATCTGCTCAACTCCGGCACCTCACCCGTCATCGAAGAGGGGGTGGCCGAGATGATCCGCGAAGCGGTCGCGCTCGGGGCCGTACACGCCACCACCGACGGTCCCGCCGCGGTTGCGATGACCGAGGCCTCGCTGGTTTGTGTCGGCACACCTTCCCGCGAGAATGGATCGCTCGACACCGAGGCGATCCACCGAACGATGGAATCGATCGGCTCGGGTCTTCGAATGCGGGCCGGCTACCACGTTGTCATCCTCCGCTCCACTTCGCTCCCCGGCACCGTGGAGGGTGTCCGAGAGATACTGGAGCTGCGTTCCGGCAAGACGGCCGGAAAGGACTTTGGACTCTGTGTGAACCCGGAGTTTCTGCGCGAGGGAAGCGCTGTCGAGGACTTCAACCATCCTCCATTCACGATAATTGGCGAGTCGGATCGCGCGGCGGGCGACGCGGCGGCGGAGCTGTACCGAGAAATCGAAGCACCGCTCTATCGGATTCCCCTCGGTGCGGCTGAGATGGTGAAGTACGCCAGCAATGCCTTTCACGCTCTCAAGGTCACCTTCGCGAACGAGATCGGCGAGATATGCGCGGCTCAAGGTACCGATGGCCGAATCGTCATGGATCTTCTGACCCGAGACACCAAGCTGAACATCTCTCGCGCCTATCTTCGTCCAGGGTTCGCCTTCGGGGGCTCATGCCTTCCCAAGGATCTCAGGGCGATCACCTACCGAGCCAATCGTCTCGATCTCCTGACACCCCTTCTGAGCTCGATCCTGCCATCGAACGACGAACAGCTGCGCAGGGGAATCCAGCAAGTGCTCAAACATGAGGGAAAGCGGATCGCACTTCTGGGGCTGGCGTTCAAGGGGGGAACCGATGATCTTCGAGAAAGCCCAATGATGCGTCTCGCGGAGACCTTGATTGGAAAGGGCCGTCAGCTTCGGATCTTCGACGATAACGTGCGTCTGTCTCGGCTCATTGGGGCGAACAAGGCCTATCTCGAAGAGAAGATCCCCCACATCTCATCGCTCCTGGTCGACACATTGGAAGATGCAGTCGAATTCGGCGAAGTCCTGGTTGTCGGCTCCGCGGCGCCGACCCTTGCCGCGCTGCCCGATCTGATCACTCTCGACCAACCGCGAAAGGTCATCGACCTCGCCGGCGCGTTTCCACCCGATGCGTTCGTGGTGACGCGCGCCGCGATCGCCACTTGATCGACGGGAAATCCCGAGCAAAATGCGCATCCTTCTCGCGCTGGTGCGGCACGGTCCACGCTGGGGTCTCACCGGCGCCATCACCTTCGGCGCCGTAGTTGCACTGAGCGGTGGAAGCAAAGAGGCGGCGACGCTCGCGGGTCTGGGTGGGGCGTTTCTGGGCGCAGTGCCGGCCTTGGCGCTGCTAGCGTTCGGTCCGCGCGGTGACAGGCCCGCCCTCCGGAAAAGCTCGCGCGAGTTTTTCATCCGCCTGCTCGCTCTCCTCCTCGCGATCCTGGCGTGCGTAATCGGGCTCGATGCCTACGATCGCTCCTCCGATCTCTCTCTCGTGCCGGTTTTTCTGAAGATAGGGGTCGGCTGGCTCTTGGTGGCGGAAATCGGCGCGCGCCTCCTGGCGAATTCGGCACCGGCCGGTGCCCGATTCGGAACGACTCGGGGGCTGATATGTACCGTCCTGGGCCTTTTCCTTATATATAAGGGCGCGACGCCGACCGGAAGCGCTTCCGCTGCTACTCGCCCCACGGAGCTTGATGGCAACTTAGAAACAGGGGGCAGCGGTCGAGTGGCGCTGATAGGGCTCGATGGCGCCGATTGGGAGCTTCTCGATCTGGCTTCGCGCCACGGCCACACTCCGCATCTGGATCGGATCAGAGCCGAGGGAACATGGGGACCACTGCGCGCCGACCGAGCGTTCTCCCCTCCATCGTGGACGACGATCGCGACTGGCTTGCCGGTATCGGATCACGGAGTCGATGACTTCGTGCAGCGCTTCTACGCCGACGGCACGCGTCTGCCGCTGGCGCCGACCGGGTGGCGATTCCTTGCTGCCCGCCTACTCGAGCGCGGCGAGACTTCCATCGCCTTGCTCGACGGCTCCGCCGCAAGAGCGTGCGCGGCTCCGGGGCGTTGGCTGGCCCGTGAGGTGTTGCATCCACTCCTGAGGGCCGTAGCGCCACGAACAGCCGAGCCGTACGAGCTCGTCCCGACCGATGCGATCGGTGTCCGCTCCCCGCGTCTGTGGGAAATCGCCGCCCGGTCGGGCAGGCGCGCAACAGCAGTAAGGTGGCTCTTCACTCTGCCGGCGCAGGGGTCTTTGGCGACCGTGCTCAGCGGTTGGGCGGAGGGCTGGCGCACTCCGGTGGGGGGCAACGATGCCGAGCTACTGGAGCTGGCTCAGTCGATCGCCGCACGCCGACCCTCGACCGCGCCTTCCGATGTCGACGACCTGGATCACTATCTCGAGTCCGCCGAATCCGAGGTTGCCGTCGGGTGTAGCTTGGCTTCCGAGATCGTCGATCGCGACCGAGAGCTCGCTCTCTACTCCCATGTCTTCTACTTCCCCGACGGTCTGGGGCATCGTCTGGCCGACGCAGTTCGAGCGGCCGCAGCGAACAAATCTCACTCCAAGAGTTCGGCCGTCGGGCGTTTGCTCTCGCTCCTCGAAGATGTCGATGCAATGATCGGTGATCTGATTGCAAGGGGGTACTCCCTCGTGATCGTCTCAGACCACGGGATGGAGCCGCTGCCGGCGGGCATCGCCGCGCCGATTGTCTCGCAGGTGTTCGAGCTGAACTGGGAAAAGATGCTCTTCGATCTGGGGCTATTTGGCGACAGTGGTTCGTGGCTCCGGCTCGACTCGCCGAAGCAACCGGAGCTGGTGTTGCGAGACGATTCGCCGGCGGGGGCGTTGGACATCGCGCGGCAGAGTCTGGCCGGTCTCGAGCTCTCCGATGGTCGTCCTCTCTTCATACACTGCACCGCGAATCACGCCTCTGGTCGACTGTACCTCGGTGGGCTTGTCGAGATCACGATCGGCGAGCTGGGCGATCTCGAAGTCCTCGGCGGAAGCGGCGCACCTCATCCGCTTTCAGATTACGTATCCGATCGAGGGATCAGGGGTATTCATGGCAAGTCGCTGCCGGCCTTGCAAGTGGAACTCGGCCGAAATGGAGTCGTCGCCGTCATTGCGCCGGATGTGCGAGCGGGTCGAGTCGACGGAGTCACGACACGCGACATAGCTCCGCTCGTGCTCTATCTCTTGGGTCTTCCTCTCGAGCCAGGTCATCGAAGCGACGGTCTCGAAATCGTGATCCGTGCCGATTGTCTGCAAAGAAACCCCCTTCGTCGTCGTGCCCTGCCATCCACCTCGCCCGTTCTGGCCACAGCCGAGACGGGGGACCGACATCGGACAGCACTGGAGGCGCTTCGTGCCCTCGGATACCTCAACTGAGGATGTGGCCGCCCAAAGAGGCGTCGGCATCGCTCCGCCCCGAGCCAAGAACGCTCGCCGCGTTCTGATTCTGGTCGAGAACTTGTCGGTTCCATTCGATCGACGCGTGTGGAACGAAGCTCGATCTCTCGTCGAAGCCGGGCATGCCGTGAGCGTGATCTGCCCGAAGATGGTGGATCGAAAGACCTACGAAGTGCGTAGCGGCGTACGGATCTATCGTTTTCCGCTCCCTTTGCCCGAAACCAACCGCGCTTGGGGCTACTTCTGGGAGTATCCATGGGCGATGTTGATGACCTTCGCCTTTGCGTTGGCCGTCTTTGCGCGCGACCGTTTCGATGTGATTCATGCGTGCAATCCACCGGATCTCTTCTTCCTGGTGGGGTGGGTCTTCCGCCCGCTCGGCGTGAGATTCGTCTACGACCAACACGATCTCTGTCCAGAGGCATTCTCCAGTCGCTTTGGGAGACAGGGCGGTTTTCTTTTTCGGGCTCTCCAGCTCCTCGAGTCGCTTACCTACCGCACCGCCGATATCGTGATCGCAACGAACGAGTCGTATCGGGATGCCGCGATTCGCCGGGGGGCATGCGATCCCAACACCGTGTTCGTCGTTAGAAGCGCACCCGACGTGAGAGAGTTCCGTCCCGAGCGACCTGATGAGGCACTCCGCGGAGGACAGTCCCATCTGGTCTGCTATCTCGGCACGATGGCGCCGCAAGACGGCGTCGACTATCTGATCCGATCGGTGCGTCACGTTGTTCATCACCGCGGTCGATCCGACATTCGCGTCGTGCTCATCGGTGGCGGTGACTCGATTCCTGATCTTCGATCGCTCGTGACCGAGCTCGATCTCGATCGTGTCGTGCATTTCGCGGGACGGGTTCCCGATGACGAGCTGCGCCGTTGGTTATCGACCGCGGATGTCTGTGTCGCTCCCGATCCAGTCAACCCCTTGAATAATCTGTCCACGATGAACAAGATCTTGGAGTACATGGCGATGGCCAAACCGATCGTGTCGTTCGGGCTGGTCGAGACCCAACGGTCCGCGGGCGAAGCGGCGCTCTATGCTCGCGACAACGACTGCGACGATTTCGGGGACCGTCTCATCGAGCTCCTGGACGACGCGCCTCGCCGCAAGAGAATGGGCCGCCTCGGCAGAGAACGTCTGATCGAGAGGCTGTCGTGGCAGCAATCGGCGGCGGTTCTGGTCAGGGCTTATGATGCGTTGCCCAGTGGGCGTTCGGTCGCAAGACCGGTGCATGCCGTGCTGCGCTAGGAGCCCTGTCGGCGCTGGATCAACCGGCTGGTTCCTGCGTATACTCCAGCGCTCCAAGCTCCGCTATCGTACAATCGTCGCCCATCGCGACAGCGTATCCACCAACCCGGAAGCCTCCCCCATGATTCTCGCCACCGGCGCCAACGGCATGTTGGGAAGCTACTTCCCCGACGAGTCCGTGCTCAAGACCGACATTCCCGAGATGGACGTCACCGACTTCGACTGCGTTCGCGACATCTTCAGGCGGCACCGCCCCGGGCACGTTCTGCACCTCGCGGCCTGGACCGACGTCGACGGAGCGGAATCCCACATCGAGGATTGCTACCGGACCAACGCCGTCGGAACATTGCACGTCGCCGCGGCGGCGAAAGAGGTGGGTGCGATTCTCACATACATCAGCACCACCCAGATCTTCAACGGTAAGAAGGATGATCCATATACCGAATTCGACGAGACCGATCCCGTGAATGCCTATGGCGCGAGCAAGGCCGAAGGCGAGAGGATCGTGCGGGAGATCTGCGACCGGCACTACATCTTTCGGGCGGGGTGGATGTTGGGTGGCGGCGGCAAGGATCACAAGTTCGTCGGAAAGATGTTCGATCTCATGAAGACGAGAGACGAGCTGATCGCGGTCGACGACAAGACGGGCAGTCCGACCTATGCCAGAGATCTGTGCGAGGGCATCCTCGCCCACATCGAGACAGGACTCTTCGGAACGTATCATATGGTCAACGGGGGCGGCGTCTGCACCCGATACGCCATGGCGACCGAGATAGCGAAGATCCTCGGGCGCGACGACATAACGATTTCGCCGGTCTCTTCCGAGTGTTTTCCGCTGCCGGCGAAACGCGGGAACAACGAAAGCGCCGTCAACTACAAGCTGAGCCTGATGGGGCGAAACCCGATGCGTCCTTGGCGAGAAGCGCTGAGCGACTACGTACGCAACGAGCTCATGACCTGCGGGCGATGAGATTGCAGGGATAGGAACCAAAGATGGCAACTGTCTTGATTACCGGCGCCGCGGGCTTCATCGGCTCGCACTTGGCCGACCTCTTTCTCAGCAAAGGCTACACCGTAGTCGGAATGGACAACTTCATCACGGGATCTCGCAGGAACATCGCCCACCTGTCGAGCGAGAGCCGTTTTCGATTCGTCGAACACGACGTCACTCAGTATCTCGATCTCGAGGGAAAGATCGACTACATCCTGCATTTCGCTTCTCCGGCATCACCGATCGACTATCTGGAGTTCCCGATCCAGACCATGAAGGTCGGCGCTTTGGGCACTCACAAAGTGCTCGGGCTGGCCCGCGCGAAGGGTGCACGAGTGCTGCTTGCGTCGACTTCAGAGACCTATGGAGATCCGTTGATCCACCCCCAAACCGAGGACTATTGGGGCAATGTGAATCCGATCGGCCCCAGAGGGGTGTACGACGAAGCGAAGCGTTTCGCGGAGGCACTGACGATGGCCTACCAGCGATACCACGGAGTCGAAACCAGAATCGTTCGCATCTTCAATACCTACGGTCCTCGAATGCGCGCGAGAGACGGCCGAGTCGTCCCGAATTTCATCAGCCAGGTCCTTTCGGGCCAAGCGATGACGGTCTATGGAGACGGATCGCAGACTCGTAGCTTTTGTTACGTGTCTGATCTGGTCGAGGGGATCTACCGGCTCCTGCTCTCCGACGAAGGGGATCCAGTGAACCTGGGCAACCCGCGCGAGATGACGATCTCGATGTTCGCGGAGAAGATCGCCAAAGTAGCGGGAGTTCCCGAGAAGATTCAGTACGAGGCGCTACCGGTCGATGACCCTAAAGTCAGGCAGCCCGACATCACGAAGGCGCGCCGTGTGCTCGATTGGGAGCCGATCGTGGAACTCGAGGATGGACTTCGGAAAACGATCGACTATTTCAAACCAAGGTAGCCCCTATCTCGCTCAACGCCGCATCAGCTCCGATCGTAGGAGGAGATGTTGCATCCACCGAGGGCCTTGGACGGAGGCAATGGAGTCGCCTCGCGGACCTCTGGATTCCGCTGGCGATCACTTCCGACATGCTCTCGGCGCTGGTGGCCATGGTGGCCGCCTACGATCTCCGCTACCAGACCGCAACACCACCGTGGGCGATTCCGCCGGCCACCCTTCTGGGAATGATCGGCTCCCTGGGCATCCTCTTTCTGTGCATGGTCTACCTTGGCGGATACCGGGTAGTCACGAGGCTGTCTTTTCAGCGTCAGGTCGAGGCGGTTGCGCGCTGTGTATGCATCTACTCCCTCCTGACGGCGAGCGCACTTCTCTCGCTACGAGCCGCGGATGGGACGCGACTCTACGTGATCACGGTCTCCGCTCTCGTCCCCTTCGCCCTCTTTCTCAGCCGCATCGGTATGCACAGGCTTCATGTGCTGCTCAATCGCAACGGCATCGGGATTCGTCGCGCCGCGGTTCTCGGCTCCGGTCAGTCCGCATCTCGCGTGTTCCGGCGTTTCGCCAAAGCGCCGGAGCTGGGCTATGAGATCGTTGGAATCGTGTCCGACGACGATCCCTTCGCCGAGCGTCGATTCGACGAAGATCGCGCAGCGACGATCGGAACGATTCGCGAGCTATCTGAAGTCGCGGCGGATCACCAGCTCGATCTGATCTTCACGCTGGAATGGAACACCAGAGATCCGAGACATCTGGAGTTGGCTCGCCGCTGCCGCGAAGCTGGTCTGCAACTGCGCTATCTGTCCGACAGCACCGATCTTCTGCTCGAGAGAACGCGCGTCCATGACTTGACTGGTGTGTCGATTGTCACGACTCCGGCGGGCACGAGAGAGCGACTTCACGATTGGGCCAAGCGTGGAGGGGACGTGCTTGCCTCTCTCATCTTGCTCCTTCTGACGGCACCGATTTCGTTGCTCCTGCTGCTGGCCATTCGAGTCGATTCGAAAGGGCCGGCACTCTTTCGACAGAAGAGGGTGACCACCGCCGGCAGAACCTTCGACATGTTCAAGTTCCGCACCATGGTTGCGGAGGCCGAGCAGATGAGAGACTCGTTGGAGGCGAGCAACGAAGCGAGCGGCCCGATATTCAAGATCCGCAGAGATCCTCGCGTGACCCGTGTCGGGCAGTTCCTTCGTAGGATGTCGCTGGACGAGCTTCCACAGCTCCTGAACGTACTGAAAGGCGATATGAGTATGGTGGGGCCTCGACCTGCATTGCCACAAGAGGTCGCGGGCTACATAGACTGGCAAAGGCACCGCCTTCGAGGACGACAGGGCATGACCGGTCTGTGGCAGATCTCTGGTCGAAGCGAAATCGCCTTCGAGGAGATGGTGCTTCTCGATCTCTACTATCTCGAGAATCGATCGATACTCTTCGACCTCGAGATCATCATGGCGACTCTGCCGGCCGTGTTGTTTGGGCGGGGCGCGTACTAATACCTCCGCCCTTCGAGCAGATGAATCGTCGGGCAGATTTGGCTTCCGACAACAAGCTGCAGGGCGAGACAGATCTCGAGAGCCTCTGGTGAGCAGCTCGCCGTGCATCGCAGCCAGGTCGCAAGCCGATAGTCGAACGACTGTTCCGAGTACGTTCCATCGCCACTCATCGAGAAGATCGCCGTACAGCCACTGAAATCCACATCTCCAAGGTACTCCTCCACCAATTCCCCGTCGAATGCCGCAATCAAGCTGTCTAGATCCGCCTCCACTCGGCAGTCGACCACGAGTTCGCCGTTGCTTGCCTGGGGCGCACACTCCTCTGGGAGGCCCTCTGGCGTCGCGAACTCCTCGACCGCCGACACAGGATCGTCGAGCTCTCGACACTCGTCGACGACAGGCTCCGTAGCCTGCAGGCAAGGCGTAAGTGTCTGGACAACGTGCCACAGACCAGCCTCACATGCATCCTCCGCGGTCTCGTCCGTTCCGCAGCCGACTAGACAGAAAACGCCGAGAACGGTGATGGCCGTGAACCAGGACTGTGTGCGGAGGTGGCTTCTCTTCATGGCGGATGGTCTCTTGCAGATGTTTGAACTTCCGCTGTGACGGTAACACTATAGTGGACCCCAGATTCCGGACAGCAGTTTAAGCTGTGCCTGAGAAACTGA
>CAZFNT010000007.1:18643-22638 GCA_964520315.1 uncultured Gemmatimonadota bacterium | reverse complement strand
TCAGGATGCCCTGGCGGCTGAGCGTGACGCCCAACTGAAGGGCCACCGCCAAATGGGTCAGCGAAAGGGCGAGCCCGATATGGAAGAGGCTGAGCAGAGCGGAACTCGGCCCGCGGTGCTCGGCGGTGCTGGTCATCGATAACCGATCATCGTTGAGGTGCAGCTTGCCGGATTCGGCTCAATCCCGCCGCCGCCACCTCGACGCTTCTCGGATCTGTCGCTGGCAGATACCGAACACGCGCAGGTAGTCGAGATCGATCCCCCCGGTACAGAATTCGTCGACGGCACTTCGGCAAGACCACTCTGGCCAGAGCAGTCTTCAAAGGGCGGACGGCTGGCCCGTCCTCCGCATGGGAGGGTTCGGATCGAGCGCTGTGGGACGCGCCGAGCTGTGCCGCTTCGATGGCCCGCAGGGCGTCGCGTTCGGGGAAGCGGAGCTAGGGGGCATGCCTCGCCTCGAAAGAGCGGAGATCGGCGAACCAATACTCGGTCCCAGTCCCTCACTAGGTCGAAACGTCAGAGGAGAAAAGGCCCCCGTTGAAAAAAGCGCGCGATCGGCGGAGAATGATCCTTTCGACTTTCCCGCCACGCGATGGAAACAAGACGTGCCCCGCGGGCGTTCAAACCACGAAGTCTCGAGCTTGCGGCGGGTTCTGGGATCCCCGGCACTCAGGCCGCGCACCCCTCGAGCACGGAAGCGACGAGAAACCATGGCAGACGCATCTCGAATGTTCCCTCGCGCCCGGATTCCATACGGGACATGGGGCAGCAGCTATTTTCCGGCCTGGCAAACATCGGCCCTCGCCGAGGTCAACATCGGCCAGTTCGCCGGCGAGGCGATGAATCGAATCCTCGGGCTCAGGAAGGTGCCCCGCACTGAGCTCGAGTCGCTAGTGATCGGGTCGACGATTCCCTGGCACTGGAAGTTCTGGAACGCGCCGCTGGTCGCGAGTTGCCTGGGTCATCGGATTCCCGGCTACCACGTGGAGCAGGCTTGCGCGACCGGCCTGCAGGCGACTCTGCTGGCGGGCGCCGAGATCGAGATGCAGGCGCACGACGTGGTCGGGGTGCTCACCTTCGACCGCACCAGCGACTCGCCGGTCGGAGTGTTTCCGGAGCGCCGCGCGCACGAGCGCACCCAGGCGATCTCTGATGTCTGGGACAACTTCGGCTTCGACCCAGCGACCGGGAACGCCATGATGGCCGCGGCCGGACTCACCGCCCGCAAGTACAAGGTGGACCGCGGCGAGGTGGACGATGTCGCCTTTCTGCGCTACCAGCAGTATTTCGAGGCGAAGGATTCGGGATTCCTCGATCGCGTGCTGGTGCCGCTCGACGTGCTGAACGTCGCGGGTCGACCCTTGGGGCGCATCGACGACGATTTCGGGGTGCGCAGGATGACCATCGGCGGAATGCGGGCGATGCGCGAGCTCGACACCTGCGTCACCGCCGGCACCCAGACTCACGCGTCGGACGGTATGGCCTGCCTGCTGGTGACGACGAAGGAGCGGGCCGCCGATCTCAGTCCGCGGCCCGAGATCGAGATCGAGTTCATCGCGAAGGCCGAGAGCCGGACCGATCCCAGCCTGATGCCCGAGGCGCCCGCTTTCGCGGTGCGCGAGCTGCTCGAACGCACGGGGTTGACGATGGACGATATGGCGGTGGTCAAGAACCACAATCCATTCGCGGTCAACGACGTGGTGTTCCGCAAGGTGCTCGACTACGACTGGGCGAAGATGAATCGCACGGGGTGCCCGCTGGTCTGGGGGCATCCCCAGGGGCCGACCCTGACCCGGGTGGTGATCGAGGCGCTGGAAGAGGCGGTCGATCTGGGTGGCGGCTACGTGCTGGTTTTCGGTTGTGCCGCGGGCGATGTCGGTATCGCCGCCGTTCTGCGGGTTTCGTAGAGGAAGGTTCGAGAAGATGACCAAGGTGATGAGGGAAACGACACTGGAAACGATCGGCCTCGGCAAGGTGATCGACATATTCCGCGAGGGTCGGCTACCGGTCGGTCCGGGTGAAGCGGTGGATCGCGTGTTCGGCGATGCGACCGAGCGTGGATCGATGGTGATTTCGGGCGCCAGCGGCATCGTCGGCGCCGGCAAGACGATGCAGCTCGGGTCGCGCTTGGCGCCATACGGCGTCAAAATTGTGGCGCTCGACTTCCCTGGCGCGCCGGACGGCATCGGGCAGCAGTATCAGGGGCTGGCTCGGGCCTTCGGGCGCGAGGGCGCCGACGCGATCATGCGCAACATCATTCGGCTCAACTACGACGGGCGGAGCCTGCCGGACGAGCTGGCCGGTTTCAGGCCGCGCTTTCTGCTCGAGGCGATTCCTGAGATTCTGGAGCTGAAGCGGGCGCACTACAAGGTGTTCCGCGACACTTTTCCGGAGATCGAAATCCGCTCGGTCACCTCGGGCTTTCCGGCGTCGGAGCTCGGGGTCGGCGTTGCCCACCCGGCCTTCCCGCACGAGATCAACAAGATATGGGAGGTGGTCGAGGACGAACCCTCGGCGATCACCCAGCTCCTGTGGGCGCTCGGGCTGACTCCGGTGGCGGTTTCGGACAATTGGTCTTTCGTGCTCGACGTGCTTTTTTGCGGTGTCACTCTGGCGGCGTCGCGCTACGGAACAGCGTCGAATATGCCGGCCTGGAAGGTCGACAAGTTCACGCGCAAACTGGTCGGGCCCAATCCGCTGCGGGCGCACGACGCGATCGGCACGAAGGGTGCGACCTTCCTTACATGGTCTTGCCTACACCACCTCGCCGAGATGTACGGACCGCTCTTCCAGCCCACCGCGGAGATCGAGGAGCGCAAGGAGACCGGCCAGAGCTGGTACCCGCCGAACCATTTCCGGCCGCTGGTCGACTGGTCGATGGACAGGGAGCAAGCCGAGGAGTTCGAGTCCTGGATTCTGGGACCGCTCTTCCAGATGACCTCGTTGATGCTGCACGAGCAGCGTGGTCATCTGACCCATATCAACGCCATCGGCGAGCTCTGCGCTCAGTTCCGGCGCGGCATTCTGGCGGTGATTCGCGACGCCGGTTCGGAGCGGGTGATCGGCAGGGTCGAGGCTTATCATCGGCTGCATCCCGCGGCACGCGAGGCGGCGTGGCATCCCGAGGTGTTCGAGGCGATCGGCGGTGCCGATTGGCAACAGCTTTATGTCAACGCCGAGCACGACGGATCGGTCGGAGTGGTCACGATCAGCCGCGAAAGCATGAACGACGATGTGGACCGAGAGCTGAATCGGGCTTTCGACTGGCTGCGTGCGGAAGGGATCGAGAATCTGATCTTGACCGGGGATTTCCACTTGTCGACGCAGATGGTCGGTGCCGACACTTCGGCGATCTATCCGGCGCTGGAGAGCGTCGACGAGGGCGTGCGGCTCACCAAGGCCTGGTCGAGCACCGCGCGGCGTCTCGATTCCGACTTCGCCACGGCGGTCGGTTTCATCGGCGGCAAACGCTGCCTCGGCGGAATGCTCGAGCTGATGGTGCATTGCGTCCATCTGGTGGCGGCCGATGATGCCCGCTTCGGTTTCCCTGAAGTGACGCTGCCGATCGTGCCCGGTGTCGAGGGGTGCCACTGGACGATCCGCAAGTCGCCGCCCGCCGATCGACCCAAAGTGTTGCGAATGCTGCTCACCGGCCAAGAGGTGAAGGCGCGCGACGCGGTCGGCTGGCTGATCGACCACGCGGGGCCGATCGACGGTGCGCTTCAGGTGGCCTGGAACCTGGCCAATGGTCGAAGCGAGGGGATCGCCAAGCGTGAGTTGGAGCGCGGTGCCTTCGACCTGGCGATCGAGGCCGGCGAGCTTCCGGAAGCGGACAGCCCGGCGACCGAGACGGCGCGCGCGGCGATCGCCGCCTGTGCGCGCGACGCCTGCGGCACCGATCTCGGCGAGGCGCTCGATGTGCAGTGCAGGCACGCGGCGGAGTTCATCGCGTCGAAAAGCTGCCGCAAGGGTGTGATCGGGACCGACTATACGAA
>CAZFNT010000007.1:0-18633 GCA_964520315.1 uncultured Gemmatimonadota bacterium | reverse complement strand
ACTATGAAGCTCTGAGGGTTCGCGAAGACGACTCGGCACATTGGCGCTCCCCTTTTGCCCTCTTCAGAGGGGGGGGGGGAGCGCCGTCGTTTTTCGGCGGATGGGGGACGAGGTTTGTCCCCCCCCCAACGCTCCGCCGACGCCCGTGTTATGGTTTCGGGCATCAGTCGTACTTCTCCGCGGCGCCGAGCATGGAGTGGGCGTCGCGCTGCCCGGAAAAGGGGGATACGCGCTATGCGCGGTTTCTTCGTTGGGACCGTAGCCGTGGTGGTGGCGGGGATGGTGCTTGCGCCGGCGCCGGGCCGACTGATCGTCGTGCCCCGCGACGCGCAGACGATTCAGGGTGGGCTCGATCTTTCCGCGGCGGGAGATACCGTGCTGGTTCAGCCCGGCACCTATCTGGAGCATGTTGTTTTTCCGGAGCACGATGTGTCGCTCGCGTCGCTACACGGGCCGGAGGTGACGGCGATCAACGGTATGCAGTCCGGCACGCCGGTGACGATCGATCGAGGAGATCACCTTGGTTCCGTGCTGGCGGGCCTTGCTCTGAGGCGGGGCCATGCCACCGACGGGGGAGGGCTGAGGATCTCGGGCGCGTCACCGACCATTCGCGACAACATCATCGCGAACAATCACTCGACCGATGATGGCGGGGGGATCTTCGTGGAGGAGGGCGGAGCTCCCCGGATCGTCGGGAATCGGATCAGCGAGAACAGCGCGGGTTCTAGCGGCGCTGCCTTGGAGCTCGCCGGAGCCGGATTCGTGGTCGTTGAGGGGAATGAGATCAACGAGAACAGCGGCTATTATTCGGCCGCGATATCGGTTCAGTATTCGGACGGCCTGATTCTGCGCGATAACCTGATCGATGGCAATTCGTCGGATCGTGGACCCGGTGGTGTTTCGATCTCGAGCTGCGACACTGCTCTCGTCGTCGGTGGCTCCGTCTCATGGAACAGCGGGGGCGGCAATGGTGGAGGAGTCTGGATTCGCAGCACTCCGATCGAGATCCGTGATCTCGAAATCGTTGGCAACCATGCGGACTTCTCCGGCGGTGGGATCTACCTTTCGGATTACGCCGCCGATGAAGACGCATTCCTGATCTTTGGTTGCCGCATCGTGGGAAACAGTGCATCGAGCAGGGGCGGAGGGATCTACAGCGAATTAGGCGCAGGCCGCATCGAGCACTGCACAATCGCTGGGAACAGAGTCGACGATCCGAGCGACAGCGGAGCGGGGGTCTATCTGCGATCACCGGACTCGGTTCCGTTGATCCTCGGTAGCATCATCGCGGCCAACGAACCCGACGGGATCTACGGCTACGATTACTACGATATGGTTGAGGTCGACCTGATCCGCAACCTGATGTGGGGGCACTCCGGTGGCCACTACGGCAATGTGCGCCCCGGCGCCTGGGACATCATCGCCGATCCTCTGCCGATCGCTCCCGACAGCCTGGATTGGCGTCTGCGTGCCGATTCTCCCGCGATCGACGCCGGGCTCGCCGAATGGGAGGTACCGGAGGGGGGCGGCGCGCTCGCTGACATCGGCGCCTACGAGCTGCGGGTTCCCGATGGCGGCGCGGTGGGCGTGGTGCTCGACTCGGTTCCGGCCCAGCTTTGGGACGACGCTCGGTCGCGGATCGCCGCGCGCGTGATCAACCGAACCAGCCGGCCGCTGGAGGCCCGGCTGCATCTCGCGCTGGCGGGTGTGGGCGGCGCAACCGTGGCTCTCGACAGCCTGGTCACCTTGCCACGCTTCAGCACTGTTTCGGCCGCGCGCACGATCGAGATTCCGCCCTCGATTCACGCAGGACCGGCGAGCGTGACCGCCAGAGTGCTGGTCGACCGTTCGCTCGGGGGCCCGGCACTGCTCGCCTCCGATGCGGTCGCCACTCAGCTGGCTCATGTCGGCGACACCTTGCGCGTTCCGGGCGATGCACCCACCATTACCGAGGGGATCGCTCTCGCGCAGGATGGCGATCTGGTGCTCGTCGCGGAAGGGACCTGGTTCGAGCGGATCGATTTCGACGGCAAGGCGATTCGCGTTCTGGGAGTTGCTGGTCCTCCGGCGTGCGTGATCGACGCCCAACGAGCAGGCACGACGGTGATGTTCCAGCGCTCCGAGGACAGCCTGAGCGTGCTGGAGGGGTTCACCATTGCCGGTGGCTACAGCAACTTCTCAGACGATCTCGGCGGCGGGATGCACATATCACCGGGGTGCTCGCCTATTCTTCGCAATCTCTGGTTCATAGAGAACGAAACCTATGGTTCCGGAGGTGGCGCGCAGGTCGGCGGAGGCACCCCCCGCTTCCACCGCTGCGTCTTTCGCGGCAATAGCGCAAGCGCTCTCGGCGGAGGTCTGGCCGTCGTCGATTCGGCCGCCCATCCGCGCGTCAGCTCGTGCACCTTCTACGACAACAGGGCGGGCGAGGGCGGCGCGCTCTCCCTCGCGATCGGCGCGCTCAACCTCGAGGGATCGCTTCTGCTCGCCAACAGAAGCTACGGCGCGACGACCGACGCCCCCGCGCTCCTCCTGCAAGGAAGCGATAATGTTTACTGGGCCAACGAGCCGGCCGAACGCGGTCCCTCGCTGATCCCCGCAAACCGATTGCCCGGCGACCGCGACATCGATCCGCTGCTGCGTGACCCTGACGCCGGCTATTTCATGCCGCTGCCCCGCTCGCCTCTGGTGAATGCCGGTCCCGCGGCGCTCGATCCTGGCCTTGCCGGCGGCCCTCGCATCGATATCGGCGCGGTCGAGCTACCGTACCCTCTTCCGGCCCCTTTGGAAGTGTCGTTGCCCTTCGATCTGCCGCCATTGGTCGGCGGCGAGTCTTTCGACTGGTCATACCGCATCGCCAGCCTCGTCGATACCGTCGCCACATTCGACATTTTCGCGAGCATCGCGGGCGGCGGTTGGTCCACGCTGGTGGAGCTCGATCCCGATCGCGCGAGCGTCGGCGCCGGCGACACTCTGCTGATCGAACGAAGTGATCCGCTGCCCGACCTTCTACCCACTGGAAGCGCGACGATGCGGCTTCAAGTGCTCGATGCCGCCGGTGATCCGGTAGCGGCGACAGTCGCCGTGACCGACCTGACACACATTCCCCGTACCCTGCACGTCCCAGCCGATCATTCCACGATCGCCTCCGCCATCGAGGTGGCGCTGCACGGCGATACGGTCGAGGTTGGGCCCGGCACCTGGAACGAGCTGCTGCGTCCGGCCGATCGGCGCATCGTACTGCGCTCTTCGGCGGGCGCGGAAGCGACAGTGATCGATGGGTTGGGCGAAGGGCCCGTGCTGGTCTTGAACGAGGGCCAGGACTCGACGACAGTGATAGAGGGTCTTACTTTCCGAGGTGGAATCGCCGACGCCGGCGCCGGGTTGCTCTTGGGCGGCACCTCGCCGCTGTTGCGTGAGTTGGTCGTGAGGGACAACGTGGTGCCTCTGCCCCCACCGGACCCGGCGAGCGATCTCAGCAACACGACATCGACGCGCGCCGAAGACGTAGTCGGCCACGGCGGTGGCGTTCTGATCGCGGAGGGTTCTCCGCGTATCGTCGACAGTGAGATTCGAGGCAACGGCGCGAGCATCGGTGGCGGTCTGTCGGTGTTTTCAGGTACGCTGACGATGGATCGCACGCAAATCACGCGCAACAATGCCTCTGTAGGTGGTGGCGGCATCTACGTGGGGTCCTCCGCGCTGTTGATCTCGACCGAAGGAAGTGTCGTCGACTCCAACGCGGCTCCATGGCCGATCCGCGCGACCGAGGCCGATGGGCTCGATCTTCTGCCTACACCGGCGCCTGGCGGCGACATTCGGACCAACACCGGCACTTCGCGGCACGCCGGCGGCATCTGGATCGAAGGCGATGTGGCGATGAGCGGCGCCTTGATCCGCGGCAACCAGGCCTGGATTCACGACGAGGCGGGCATCGAGGTCACGGGATCGGGTACACTCTCGCTGTACCTGTCGGAAGTTTCGGCCAACGGTGGCGACGGAATTACATTTGGAGGTAGTGGGTCTCTGTTGCTGCATCAGGTCGCCGTCATCGACAACGACCGAGACGGCGTGATGGGGTCGGGGCCGCTCGACATCGATCGGTCGTGGTTCCTGCGCAACGGTCGGGACGGCGTGAATTGGAGTTCAGGCATCGATGCGGCCATCAACCGTTCCACCTTCGTGGGCAATGCGGGCGCGGGCTATTACGCAGGTGGCTGGAACGAAGGTGTGCCGCTGAACTCGAATCTGATCGTTGCCAACGGTTTCGGCGTCTACGACGTCGATTTCTATCCGGAGCTCGAAACCCGCTACAACAATGTCTGGGGAAACGGGGACGATTGGTACGGAAATAGCCCCGACCCCACCGACATCTCGGTCGACCCGGTCTTCGTCGATGAGGAGGCAGAGGACTACCGGATGGCTCCCTCTTCGCCCTTGCTCGATGCCGGCGATCCCGATGTCGCTCTCGATCCCGATTCCACACGCAGCGATATCGGCGCCGGCTGGGTCGATCAGTCGAGCGGTCTGGTGCTCACGGTGACACCGGAGCGCCGCAGCTACTTCCCCCGCGAGAGCGTGCTAGTGACGTACCGCCTCACAGACCTCGGCGATGAGGGCTGGTCGGTCGAGCTCGAGCGCTCCATCGTGGGGCCCGGGCACGATCGGATTGCGCTCGCCCCTCTCGACTTCGACGTCCCGCCCGGCGGGTCGGTCGCCGTCGCGGACTCGCTGACGATTCGCCCTGATGTGCCGCTGGGTCGCTACCTCTACGTTGTCGAGATCGAGGGGCTGGCAAGAGACGAAGTGTGGATCCGGCTGGAGTAGACGCTCTGCGGAGGGCCCGCTCGATGTTATGGTCCCGAGCGAAGCCGAGAGCCCATCCACTTCCATTCGAACGCGATCATGGCCAAGAAGAAGAAACTGCCCGTGGCTTACGTTCTCGCCGATGGGTGCAGCGGATGCGCCGGGTCGCCGACCTGCGTGGCGGTCTGTCCGGTGACCGATTCCGTGGGCGAAGACGGCAGATGCATCGAGGTGGTCGACGATCCGAACGAGGTGTTCGGGACCACGAGGATCGTCGCCGACGACTGCATCGGGTGCCGGCAATGCGAGATCTACTGCCCGTGGGAGACGATCATGATGCTCAAGGGTGGGGTCGAAGACAAAGAGAGCCGCTGGTATCTGAAGTACTGAGGTCTCGGAGGGAATAGGAGCGATGGAGTTCGGCTGGCGGGTCCGCGCCCTCTCGGCGCTCGCGGTGACGATCGTCTCTTGCTCGGACGATCCGACGAATTCACCACCTCCGCCGCCACCTGATTTTGCGCCTTCCGACACGCTGGTCGTCATTCCGAGCGGCGGCGCATCGGTGGAGATGAGGGGCGGGATCGTCGTGGAGCTGCGTTCCTCGGCGATCGATGTGGGCTCGGCGGTGGGTTTGAGCTCGAGGGAGGGGACCGCGGAGCCGCTCGCGGCGGATTTTTCGCTCAGGTCCGACGTGCTCTCGATCGACTTGAAGGCGGAGGATGTCGTTTCGGCGCCGGGGTCGTTGCTCGACTCGGTGTTGAGTGTGAGCTTGCCGATCGAGGAGTTGGCGGGCGCCGGTCCCGCGGGGGCGGTGGCGGTGGTCGCTCTGGCCGATGGTTCGCGATTGCCACTCGTGAGCCGGGTCACGGCCGAGATCAGCGAAATCGAGGTTCCGATCCGTCCAGCGCTTCTTCTGGCCTCGCTCGGTGACCGGTTGCCGCCGGAGCTTTCTTTCGAGGTCTTTGTGTTGGAGGCGGAGAACTCATGGCAGTCGTCCGACCCCTCCGACATTGTTGGACTCGGGGTTTCGACGACGCAACCCTGGTTCATGTACGAGATCGCCGATGCTCAGATGGATCTTTCCGCCTGGCGACAACCTTTTCCCGATGAGGGCACGATCCCGGTGGTGCTGGTTCATGGGTGGAACTTCGGATTCGATCCATGGGTGGCTCTTCCTACCTACGATCCGGCTGACAAGATCAGAGAATACTGGCTGGAGCTGGCGACGCTGTTCTTCGACGGGGGATCGGGGGACTGGCCCGATCATTTCGATCTTTTCGCCTTCCGCTACGACGAGAAGGAGCGGGTAGCGCAATCGGGGGCGTGGCTCGCGGAGGCTGTGGAGACAGTGTTTCCGGGGGGGCGCGTAATTGTTGTCGCGCACTCTATGGGCGGATTGGTAGCGCGATCGGCGATGGTCGAGAGCGGAGCGGATTCGACGATTCACGCGCTGGTGACACTTGCGACGCCGCACCACGGTTCGCCGCTGGCGATCGTTCCGGGCGGGCTCCCGGCGCCGATGGGGGAGTCGGTGCTCGATCTCGCGCCTGACGGTGAGCTGGCGGGCGATCTCGATCTCAATCCGACGCTGGCGGCGCTGAACGGGGCGGATGGTCTCGTGGACCGTTATGTTGTCTATCGCGAGATGTTCGAGCCGGCGGCGGTGGAGCGTGATCCGGCGCTGGCGGTTGGCGACGCGCTCTTGAGGGCGCATTACGAGGAGCGGGGGGCGCCGGAAGAGGCGGGATCGGATGGCGTCGTGCCGCATGGGAGCGCGGAGCTTCGCGGTCTCGGCGGGGGGACGAGGGGCGGCGATTTCGCGTCCGGCGGCGATCATGCTTCGGTGCGCGGTGATGAAGACAATTCGACGATTGGCCAGGGCGTGTTGCTGGATCTCGTGGAGCTTGCCTATCCAACGACTCCTGCTTCGCCGCAGCCCGCCGACCGGGCGGTGAAGGTCGATCCCTCCGTGGAGCTGGCGTGGTCGGACTGCGACCGTTTCGAGACGGGGGAGATGCGCTACAAGCTCTATTTGGGAGAGAGCGACGATCCTGGGTTGTGGGTGGAGGTGGGACCGGAACACAGTTTTGCGGTACAGCTCGACGGCTCGCTTCAGTACTACTGGCGGATCGAGGCTATCGATGCGCAGGGGGATGTAAGCGCGGGGCCGCTGTGGACTTTCGGGACGGCGAATCCGCCGGTGGTGACGATTACCAATCCGGGGGATGGCAGCGTCTTCGAGAAATGGGACGAGATTGCGTTCGCCGGGAGCGCGGTGGACGACGAGGACGGCGTGCTGACCGGCGCTTCGCTGGTGTGGAGATCGAGTTTGGATGGCGCGATCGGCACGGGGGGCTCGTTTGCGTACAGCGATCTTTCGGTCGGCGATCATGCGATCCGGCTGAGCGCCACCGACTCCGATCAGGCGACCGGGGCGGATACGATCTCGGTCACGATCGACCCTGGACCGCCGCCCTTGGTGCCGCCGATGGTCGAGATCGATGCCGGCATTTTTTGGATGGGCTCCGCGAGCGACGAACCAGGACGGAGCGCGGATGAAAGCAGGCGTCTGGTGTTCTTGACGCAGGGGTTCCGGATCGGGGCGAGTGAGATCACGCAGGCTGAGTGGGGCTCGGCGATGGGGTCCAGCCCAAGCCATTTCGACGGATGCGACGAGTGTCCGGTGGAGCTGGTGAGTTGGTACGGCGCGGTACGGTACTGCAATGCTCTGTCGATCGCCGAGGGGTTGACGCCGGCCTATGCGAACGAGGGCGCCGAGGTCGAGTGGATCGAAGGCGCCGACGGCTACCGCCTGCCGACCGAGGCGGAGTGGGAGTTCGCCTGCCGGGCGGGTAGCGAGACCGCCTTCTTCAACGGAGGGATCGAAGAGACCGGCTGCGGAATCGACGCGAATCTCGACGAGATCGGTTGGTACTGCGGCAATTCGGGCGATGCGACCCGGCCGCGGCGGGGGAAGGAGCCTAACGATTGGGGCTTGTACGATACGAGCGGGAACGTGGCCGAGTGGTGTTGGGACTGGTACGGGGATTACCCAGCGGGCCAGGAGACCGATCCCACCGGGCCGAGCTACGGATCGAGTCGCGTGAGGCGTGGGGCAGGCTGGGCCGATGCCGCGAGGAGCTGCCGGTCGGCCAAACGGGGGAGCACGGCGCCCGACTTCGCCAGCCATCTGGTGGGGTTTCGGGTGGTTCGGTCGACGCCGTGACGATCCGTGGTGTTGGGGACTGAAGCCCGCCCGAGATCGATCGGGTCGGGGCTCGTCGCTCTCGCCCTCGTCGTCGCGCTCGATCCCACCTTGCGCGACCCCACCTATCCGAAATCGGTGGTGCTCTGGGGCGCCGCCCTCGCCGTGGCACTCTGCTTCGCTTGGGGCGCGTTTCGAGGGAGGGGGGACAGGTTGCTGCCGCTCCCCGCCGAGGCCTGGCTCCTCTGCGCTGCGCTGCTCTGGGTGCCCGGCCTTCCCACGCCCGCGGCTCCCCTCAGCCATGAGGCGTGGGTGGCCCTTCTCGACACGGCGTCGGGCACGGTTCTCTTCCTGGCCGCGCTCGTTCTCGCCCGGAAGGGCGGGAGCCGGGCGGTGCGGCCCGTGGCTATCGCACTGTGCCTCGCACTCGTGCCCGCGCTTGGCTACGTGGCGCTGCAAGGGCTCGGGCTCGATCCGGTGGTGTGGGCGGATGCGCCGGGCTCCGCGCGCGGCACGATGGGCAACCGCAATTTGATGGCAGCGGTGCTGGTGCTTGCTTTGCCATTGGCGATCGCACTTGCTCGCGATCCGAGAACTCACCGGTTACTCCGGGCATTGGGCGCCGTGGCCGCGGCCGGAGCGGTGGTCGGGCTCGGGGTCACCCGCTCGCAGGGGGCTTGGCTCGGTGTCGTCATGGCGGGGGCGATCGTGCCTCCTACTTTTCTCATGATGCGCCGCGGGTTTGGCGCCAAGGGGGAAGGGCCGGGCGCGCGCGTCGTGGGTCTTCGGGTTCGGCGCGTCGCGGCCTTGCCGATTGCCGCCGCATTGTGCCTGGCCTGCGTCGGGCAGGCGAGTCTGGGCAACCATCGCGGGCTCGTCGATGAGCCGCCGCGGGCGGTCGAGGCCCTGGCGAGCGACGATCTCGACGTCAACACGCTGCTCGTGAGGCTGGTCCTCTGGGGGAGCGCTGCCCGGGCGACCCTGGAGCGGCCGTGGCTCGGCTGGGGCCCGGGTGGATTCGTGCCGGCCTTCGCTCAGCACCGGCCGAGAGACGTGCAGCTCTTGCATGTCGCCTGGAACACGCGCCACGCCCACTCCGTGTTACTCGAGTGGGCGGTCGAAGAGGGCTTGCCTGGAGCTTTGCTGCGGATTGCGGCCCTGGCCTGTCTCTTGGGTCGTGCGCTGACTTCCATCGCCGAGCCTTCCGAGCGGCGCTGGCCCTTGGCTCTCGCGGCATCGGTCGCCGGAGCTCTCGCGCACGGCTGTGTCGGCATCGCGCTGCACACTCCGGGGGTCGGTGGACTCTTCTGGGTTCTCGCGGGGCTCCTCTCCGGCCTGCTCGCCGGCGGGCCGTCGGGCACGGCGGCGTCGGGGCGAGTGCGCCGCGCCGGCGCAGCGGTGATTGCGTTGGCTCTCTTGGCCCTCGCGTATCCGCTCGCCTCCCTAGCGACGCGCGCATGGCGAACCGAGCGCCTCTTGGTCGGCGCACAATCCCGGATCGACGCGGATCGCGCGAGCTTGGCTCTGCCCCTCCTCGAGCAGGCCCACGTCCTTTTGCCCAAATCGCTCGAGGTCGCATACCTGCTGGCCTTCGCTGAGCTCACCGTCGGCCGTACCGATGAGGCCCTGGCTCGCTACGGAGAGATCGACCGGATCTGTCCAGCCTTCGCCGAGACCCGCTACAACATCGGCGTGGGGCACTACCATGCACGGGAATTCGCCGACGCCGCGGCCGCGTTCAGCTCTCAGTTGGAGTCCGCCCTGCATTCGAAGGCCCACCTCTATCTGGCCGCATCGCATTTACGCACCGGTAGGCACGACGATGGTGTCGCGATCTTGGAGGAGATGGTGGACCTGTCGCGAATTCACCTTCCCTCCCCCGGTCGCCGCGGCTACCCGCACTGGGTCAGCATCGGCCACGCGCACGAAGAGCTTGCGGATCTCCTAGTGGCCCGGGGCCGAGCCGCCGAGGGCTTGCGACACTATGAGGCGGCCGATTCCTGTCTTCTGGACTATCCTTATGAGTCTGCGCTTGTCGACGACAACCGTTCACGATTGGCGGCGAAGATCGGGGCTCTGGCACGTTGATCACCGACGATCTTCGAGGCACCGCCTTTTCCATCACAGCGGGAATACAATACGCGGCTACTCATGGCGCCGACGTGATCAACATGAGCTTCGGCGGTCCCGAGGAGATCGCGGCGATCGCCAGCCGAGTGTGGGCGGCCTGGGACCTCGGCATCCCGATGGTGGCTGGGGCCGGCAACGAGAATCGATCCAGCCCGACGTACCTTCCAGCCAACACAGAGGCCTGCTTGATGGTCACCTCGGTGGATTCGATGGATGTCAAGTCGGACTTCGCCAACTTCAGCCACTTGGTGCACGTCGCGGCAACGGGCTCGGCTCTGCGTAGCGCCTATCCCGGGGGTTGGGGGATAGGAAGTGGCAACTCCTTCGCAACGGCGCTGGTGACTGGCGAAGTGGCGCTCATTCTCTCGCTGGAACCCGACCCTTATCTCGAGAGCTTCTGGGTCACGGCCGCATCATGCTGCCTTGGGCACTGGCCGAGCTCAGCTACGATCCGTCGATGCCTATCGGCTTGGGGATCGCGAAAGAGCAGTGCGTTCGCGGTCGCAATGAGGGTGGACCGGTAATGCGCAGGTGGATGTATCAACGCAGTCGCTGACACGACTACTAGACAACATCAACATTCACCAAAATCCCCCGGCCGCCAATCACACCAGGTGTTCTGGTAAGCGACACAAATGCCATACCAGGGGGTAGTCCAAAGGAGTTACCATGTTGAAGCACTTCGCTCTCGCCAGTTGCGTTGCCACTCTCGCCCTATTCTCGTCGGCCCAGGCCGAGGAGATCGTCCTGGTCGCCGAAGGTAGCGGTTGGGATGCCGTCATCGAAGCCCGTTGCGTGGCGATGTACGATGGCGACATCGTCAATCAGTCGCTCGTGTTCGAGGTCGCCGAGGTTCATCCGAACATCTCGGTGAGCTTGAGGCTGATCCAAGGCGAGCACGATCTTTACTTGGGTCGAATGCACATCAACGAAGAGGGCCGTGGCGAGTTCGTGATGGAGCGAGAGCACGTGATTCCCGAGTGTGAGAGACGCCCGTGCGAGCGCATCAACCCCGGCGATGTGCCGGTGGCCTTTCGCGGGGAACACGCGGTCGACGCGAGTTCCACGAGATCGAGGACTAGACCGGCTCAAGACAAGACCTTGGCTGTTGGCCCGGGCTTCTCTTCCGAGGAGTCCGGGCCCTCGTGCGCTCGGTCAGCGACGGTCGTTCAACCGTCTCCTTCGACGTTCGGTGGCCTCGTCGAAGCGGCGGCGATCGTCCTCCGTCTCCAGCTTCAGCGGTGCGACCTCACGCGGCCGGCTCTCGTCATCGACCGCGACGAAAGTGCAATAGGCGCTCACAGCATGCCGCCGCTCCCCCGTGCGGACGCTCTCGCTCTCAACACGCACGCCACACTCGACGCTCGTGCGAAATGCCGCGTTGATCTGGCCGCGCAGGATTACAACGTCGCCCTGGTGAATCGGCCTCAGAAAGTGCACCGCATCGATCGACGCGGTGACCACGGCGCCGCAGCAATGGCGTTGAGCCGCGACCGCCGCACAGATGTCGATCCAGGACACCACTTGGCCGCCGAAGACGCTCCCGAATGAGTTGGCGAATTGCGGCAGCACGATTTGGGTCATTTCGACGCGGCTTTCGGAAGCGGAGCGGGGAGCGTTTGCCATGACTTGGTTCTCCTGTGGCGTCAATCGATCAGCCAGATGCGATAGTCCCAGGGAGCGAGCTCTACGCGGGTGCGCGCTGCCTCGTCTACCTCGGCTCCCGTGAACGCGTCCGTCATCTCGGCGCCAGGAAGATGGTGGGCGACGCTCGCGATGGCCGGCTTCGGCGAGAGATTCAAGACCACGCGAACGCCACTGCCTTCGTTGCGGCGATCGAAGGCGAACACTTGGTCGCGGGCCGTCGTCTTGATCCGTTTCGCGCGCGCCCCATGGTTGCCGTTCCAGAGCGCGGGCTCGCTACGTTTCAGATGGAGTAGACGACGATATAGTGATGCCATCGAATGCTCCCGCCAAGCGATCGGATCTCGGTCGAAAAAGGCGAGGCGCCTGTCGAGTCCCGCCTCTTGACCGCCGTAGATCAACGGCATACCGCCGATCGTGGCGGCCAACACGGCAAAGGCCTCGATCCCTTCGCCCAGCCGTTCCGGCGCTGCCCCTTTCCACGAGTTCTCGTCGTGGTTGCTCGTGAAACACATCCGGTAGGCGCCCTCGGCATAGCTCTTTCGCTCCGATGCCAACCACCGGTCGATTCGGCGCAACGTCGCCCTTCCCGCGGCGATGTCGTTGATCATGTCGAAGAGATCCCAGTCGTAGGTCATGTCGAAGGCACGATCGTGCAGATGGGGTTTCGATCCTTCGGCCAGCATGAAGAGCGCCTTCTCGGCTTCGAGCTCTTCCCTGGCGGTCCGCCAGAAGTCGATCGGCACCATTTCGGCTACGTCGCAGCGATATCCGTCGATGTCGGTCTCTTTCACCCAGAAGAGCAGCGAGTCGATCATATAGCGTCTGAGATCGGGCACATCGTAGTTCAGATCGACGACGTCGCTCCAATCGGAAACAGGTGCAACCATGTTGCCTGTTTCGTCGCGCGTGACCCAATCGGGATGCGCGCTCACCAGAGCATTGTCCCACGCGCAGTGGTTGGCCACCCAGTCGAGAATGACGCGCATTTGCAGGTCGTGGGCTTGCCGCACGAACGATTGCAGATCCTGGAGAGTGCCGAATTCGGGATTGACCGCCCGGTAGTCTCGAACCGAATAGTAGCTACCGAGTGTGCCCTTGCGTCGGTCCTCACCGATCGGATGGATCGGCATCAGCCAGATGATGTCGACGCCGAGATCCATCAACCTGGGCAGATGCGCAGAGGCTGCCTCGAGCGTTCCGGCGGGGGTGAACTGCCGCAGATTGAGCTCGTAGATGTTGGCGCCGCGACTCCAAGAGGGGGGAATCGTGCAGGGAAGTGCGCCGCCGTTTCTCAGCGCCCGGCACCCCCAGAGCAGCAGTGCCGGTGCGAGCGCGGCGAGTCGGAGCAGATTGCGGATCGGCATGGGGGCAGTCTACCAACAATCCGCCGCCTGATCCCACACGTCGTCGTAGTAGGGATTAGGTGGCGGATTGTGGCTACCTCGCCGGGAAATCGGCGACGTGCGTTGGCGAGGAACGTCTATAATCACCGGCCTGATGATCGATCGACGCACCCAGATCGGCGACATTCCGCTTCGCATGGTCCACGATGGATCGGCGCGGGTCGGCGCGAAGCGGGGCACGATTCTCGTATTCCACGGATTCGGCGCCGAAATCGCCGCTCAGACCAAAGAGCTCTTGAGCCTTGCCGAGGCGGGGTTTCTCGCGGTCGGCGTCGATGCGGTCGGCCACGGGGCCCGCCGCTTCCCCGATTTCGAGGCGCGCTTCGGGGGTGGTGGTCGCAGGTGTGAAGGCCCTTTCCTGGAGGTCGTGACCCGGTCGGCGGCGGAAGTCCCCTCGCTGATCGACGCGTTGATCGAGACCGAAGGGGCCCGCCTGGATCGCATCGGCATCGCGGGCATTTCGATGGGGGGCTATATCGCTTACGCGGCTGCCCTCAGCGAGACCCGTATCAGTGCGATGACGCCAGTCCTCGCGTCCCCTGAATGGCCCGGGTCGCCGGCCGAGAGCCCGCACCGGCATCTAGACCGGTTCCCACCGATCGCACTACTTTCTCAGACAGCCGCACTCGATGAGAACGTGCCTCCAGAGGGGGCTCGCCGTTTTCACGAGCGTCTTGGCCGGCTCTACGCTTCGCATCCTGAGCGCTTGCGTTACGTGGAGTTCCCGAACTGCCAACACTTCATGCCCGATGCCGAGTGGACTGAGCTTTGGACCAATGTGATTTGCTGGCATCAACGTTTTCTAGGTGGCCCGCTCGCCCAGCCCTTTTCGTCAACTTAGGAGCCGCAATGACCAACAAACTGACCCGCGCCGAAGCGTGGAGCCTGCTCTGCGAATGGACCCGAGGTGATGCCTTGCGCCGCCACGCCCTAGAGGTGGAAAAAGTGATGCGTGCAGCGGCCCATCGATACGGTCCCGATGCCGATGCGGAGGAGCTCTGGGGGATCACAGGACTTTTGCACGACGCGGACTATGAGCAATGGCCCGACGAACACCCCGCGCGGATCGTCGAGCATCTGCGCAGGCTGGACGAGGAGCAGATGGCCCATGCCATCAGCGCCCATTTCACCCAATGGGGAGTGCCTCACGAATCGACGCTCGACAAGGCGTTGCTGGCTTGCGACGAGCTGACCGGCTTCATCGGAGCCTGCTGTCTGGTGCGACCCGACGGGATCGCGACACTGAAGCCGAAGAGCGTGAAGAAGAAGCTGAAGGACAGACGATTCGCGGCCAAAGTCGACCGCGGCGACATCGCCGAGGGGATTCGGCTCTTGGGCGTCACGCCCGATGAGCATATTGCCTTCGTCATAGAGGCTCTGCGGGGGTAACGAGGATCGCTATTGCACTTGAACGATGAGACCAGTCTCAGCATCCCGGAGCTAACCAATGCGCATGGCCAAGCATCGTGGACTCCGCCGATCCCCGCGGCGGGAGAGGGGATCGAAATCTTTCCGCAATCGGCCCAGGTCGAGAGGGTGGGCAATGTGCAGGAGCGGTTGATCGAGGGGCCTTGAAGCGGATCTTCAGGAGGACCGAGCACTGACCGGCGGGCAGCCGCCATTCGCAGCCAGGCCCGCCCAGCGGCTCCGCACCCTCGAACGCGACGCCCTCTTTGCCCGCGACACTGCCCGAGGTCGGCGCGTCCCACACCGCTTCACGCTGCAGTTGCGCGATCTTTGCACGGAGGGGGCGGCGAGCTTCGTACCATTCAGGTCGCGCTTGGAGCGATTGCAGTTGTTGCGGGTTCGGACGACTACTATCGCGAAGACAGCTTCGTTGCGAGCTGGCGCTCCGGCGACGTCGGCGGATTGGAACTATCGAGCAAAGCGCGCTATTACCGACGCCAGGTAAACAACCCCGCTGGCCTCATCGCGGCACCACTTCGATCTCGAAGCGATCCGTAACTCCCGGAGCCGCTCGGGCCCCGATCTCGTGCACACCGATCTCCGAATCGAGCGGCACCCGCCACTCCACAGTGCGGAATCCGGTTGCGCCCGGTCCCAAGACGACACGAATGCGGTGGGGGCGCGACACATCACCCGAAGGCGCACGGATCGCGTCTTCGATCTCGTAGGCGCGGGGGCCGCCGGAACGATTCGTCAGCATCACCCGCAAGAGGATCCGCTCTCCCGGTTTCGCCTGCTCTCGGTCGGGGCTCAGATAGAGCTGGGTATCGAGGGATTGATCGTAGGGCGCCAGGCCGATATCGCTTCGCGTACCGTCCGGATCGAGGCGATCGGGATCGCCGGCGTCGATCAAGGGCGAATCGGGAAGCAGCCGGAAGTCGAAGGTGCCGGGATCGAAGAAGAGAGGATCACCCCAAACTTGAGTCGAGTCGGGCTCGAATCCATGGGCGTCCCGCACCACATTACCGTGGAGGGAATTGTACTGGATTCTCTCGATGCCACCGTAGGTATAGCTCTCGATCCCGTAGATGCCATTTTCGATCATCGCGTTGTTCGTGGCATCGGTCTCGATGCTGGAGACCTGAAAGAACCCCGAGCCACGGTTGCGGTAGAGGACATTGCCGGCGACCTCCACCAGTCTCGAATTCTGGACATCCAGGCCGCTGCCCTCGCTGAAAGCTACGATATTCCTCTTGATGTGGGTGGAAGAGTACCAGCTCCCCGCCCCGATTCCATCACCCTCGTTGCCGACCACCAGATTGCCTTCGATCACGTCCCCGAAGGCGATGCCGCCCCCCTCTCCCCCCAGGCTGACGTAGCAGTAGCATAGATTGTCGCGTACATCGTTGCCGATCACACTGTCGCTCACCGCGATTCCGCCCCCGAAGTATGAGGTGTACTTGTCAAGATCGGAGCCGGCATCGAGATCGGAGATGTCGGTGATGGAACCTCCCCTCACGGAATTGCGAGAGACTGTGTTGCCTTCGACCCTATGGGCCGCGTAGATGCCCCCACCGACCACGTAGGTCAGGTTGTCAACGATCAGGCTCCCCGTGATAATCGCGACACCGCCCCATTCGCTGAAGATCCCGCCGCCGTAATGCGTGGAGATGTTGTTGCGGACGATACACCCCTCTATATGCACACGGCCGGTCCCCAGCGCCATTCCGCCGCCTTCGTGTTGATAGCCCCAGGTCTGACAGTCCTCGACGATGCACTGGGCAATGTGGGCGTCGGTTCGGACCAGCGACATGCCCGCGCCGGTTCCGTCGTAGACCGCTCCCCGCACGGTGAACCCGCGAATTTCGACGATGCCGCCGGCGTCCTCGCAGTAGATCCCTTGCTCCCATTCCGGGGGCAGTATCACGGTGGAATCCGGTCCGTCGGCCGAGAGGAGTGTGATCCACTTGCGCCTGATCCTGAGCGTTTCCTCCCAGGTGCCCGGAAAGACCAACACAGTGTCGCCATTATCGGCGGCGTCGATGGCGGATTGGATCGTCGGGAGATCTTCCGGCACGCGCCAAGTGCTCTTTTCTCGCCAAACTTCGAGATCGAGAACCGCGCCGCCGGCCAGAGGAAGAGTATCGGGGAGCAGGGCGCGGGCGCTCAGAACGTAGTCTCCGGTTTGTTGCCAATTCGTGGCCGCGACCGTGATCGGAATCCTCCGGGTCTCGCGCGGGGAGAGGGAGAGCTCTTCCTCGCTGGGGGAGGCGAGACCTCCGTCGGCTCGCAGCAGGAGTGTGAAGTCGATGCTCTGCGAGCCCGGATTCGTGACCTGCACTTCGACTTCGATCTCGGTTCCGACCTCGATCCGGGCCTGTGGCGGCTCGAATCCGATAGCGAGGGGTGCATCTTGGAGGTACAGCGCCTCTTGGGCGCCGAGATCGGCCCGAGGGCCATCGAACGCGCCAAGGGGCAGGAGAGGGTCGCCCGCGTCGACGGCGGGAGAGCGTTGTGAGGGCGCATAGCCCTTCTCGGCGCCGAGCAGGAGCGGGTCGATGTGAAGATCGAGTGGGCCCGCTGGGATCGATCCGCCATAGTTGACGCCGTTACCGAAGACCAGATTGCGCGTTAGCCTGGGCCAGGCATCGTCGCCGGAGATGCCCGCTTCTTCGTTGAACGCGATGATGTTGTGCTCGATGTGGGCGGATCCGGTGCCGGAGAGCACGAGCCCGAATCGGTTGTTCACGATCGTGCAGGAACGGATCGTCGGTCCGGGGCCGCAATAGGGCGGATAGAGAAGCGCGGGGCCGGCGTTGTCGGAGATCGTGCAACGCTCGAAGATGCAGTCGTGCGAGCAGGTCGCGGCGATCGCCGCGTAGTCCACCGGATTGTTCGTGATCTGAGTGTCGGTGATCGTGACCGGGCCGGATTCGATCCAGATCGGAGCGCTCAGGGACGAGGTGGCTGTGCATTCGGTGACGACGCAGCGGCGGACCAGGGCCGCCGAGTCGATATGGATCCCCGAGCCATCCTTCCACCCCCCATCGCCCCCGCGGATCGTGAACCCCTCGAGCGTCGGCGAGGTGTGCCGGTAGCCGAGAAGCTGAACCACCCGCGCCGCGCCATTCCCGTCGATCACGGTCGCCTCTGGCCCCGCTTCGGATGCCAGAACCAGGCTCTTCCTATCGATCAACGCGGTCTCGAAATAGGTGCCCGGCGCCACCAATACGGTGTCGCTGAATCCAGCCGCATCGACGCCCGCCTGAATCGTGGCGAATCCGTCGGGGACCCTGAGCACCGCCGCGGTGGCGGTCGGCCCCATCGAGCCCCCCAACCAGAGGGCCGTCGCGATTAGCCAAAGACGGCGCATGGCTCTCATCCCACCTCCGGGGCGGTGCGGCACGCGGTCTGGTCCCTGATGCCTTGCGAATCGGTTTCAACCAAAGCATAACGCACTCTGCCGAGAAGCTCGCGAGACCACGGCCGCGTTACACTCCAAACCAGCCCCCACTTCGACACCAGATGGAGACCGAGCAATGACCCGTGCGATCCTCGCTGCTGCCCTCGCTCTTCCCCTCGCGATCGCCCCCCCAGCCCTCGCCCAACAAGAAGGGGGATTGATCAGCCACCTGGAGCAGGTCAACGAGGACGGTTTCGGCAACCACAACAACCGCTACGCGTGGAGCATGAAGAGCTTCGGCGATCATCTCTTCGTGGGCACGCTGAACACGACGCTCGGTCTGCCCTTCGAGCGTTGGCCTTTCGACCCACGGAAGGCTGCGGAGCTGCCGAAGATCCGCTCTTCCGTTCAGAGGGGGACCTTCGGCTCCAGGCGCGCATGTGCGGCCGGCAGCTCGATTCTCCGGCGATCGATGCGGGCGCTCCTCCCTGGCTCGAGGACCGAGCGCTCGGCTGTGATGCGGGGCTTGGCGACGACTGGGGCGATATGGGCGCCTTCGGGGGAGTGGGCACTTTGACCAGGATCCGCCACCTAATGCGTGCCCGAGCCGTGCGAATCTTGGTCTTAGGCAA
>CAZFNT010000006.1:19365-24073 GCA_964520315.1 uncultured Gemmatimonadota bacterium | reverse complement strand
CCAGACTGGTCCGGTCGTTTTCGGTGAGCCTGGCACCAACGGCCAGCACGCCTTCTATCAGCTGATTCACCAAGGCACCAAGATAATCCCCTGCGACTTTATCGGCTGCATCAAAACACACAACGAGCTCGGGGACCACCACGAGAAGCTCATGGCCAACTTCTTCGCTCAGCCGGAAGCGCTGATGCGAGGCCGAAACGCCGTCGAAGTCGAAAAAGAGATGCGAGCCGACGGCATGTCGGAGGCACGGATCGATGCACTCGCACCGCACAAGGCCTTCGAAGGAAACCGCCCATCCAACACCATTCTGCTCGACCGCCTCTCCCCCTTCAATCTGGGCGCGTTGATCGCCGCGTATGAGCACAAGATCTTCGTGCAAGGCGTCATCTGGCGCGTGAACAGCTTCGATCAGTGGGGCGTGGAGCTGGGCAAGGTGTTGGCGAAGAAGATCCTGACAGAGGAAAAGCTGTTGCTATCCGGTGCGAAGGCGGATCTCTCGCACCACGATTCGTCGACGGCGGGACTGATCCGGCAATTCGTGAGGCGTTCTTGATCTATCTATAGTCAATCCGGTTCCGCTGCCGATCTTCGTGCCGCTCCAGCGCGAGCTCGATGAGTCGATCCAGGAGTTCGGTGTACGCAACTCCGCTGGCCTGCCACAGCTTGGGATACATGCTGATCGACGTGAAGCCGGGCATGGTGTTGATCTCATTGACGAAGATCTCGTTGTCGCTTCCTCGGATGAGGAAATCGACCCTCGCGAGACCGGCGCAGTCGAGCGCCTTGAACGCCCGAATCGACATCTCTGTGATCTTGCGCGCCATATCATCCGGGAGCGGGGCCGGGATCAGCAGCTCGGAGGCTGCGTCTTCGTACTTCGCGGCATAGTCATAGAACTCCCGCGAGGGACGGATCTCGCCGGGAAGCGAAGACAGGGGTTCGTCGTTCCCCAGGACCGCAACCTCGATTTCGCGCGCATCGCGAACCGCGGCTTCGGCGAGAATCCTGCGGTCGTAGGCGCTGGCACTCTCGAAGGCGGCGCGCAGCTCCGAGGCGCTTCGCACCTTGGAGATCCCAACGCTCGAACCCATGTTCGCGGGCTTGACGAAAAGGGGGTAGCCAAGCTCACCCTCGCATCGCACCCGAACACCGTCCGGATCGCGTTCCCAGTCCCTTCGCAGAAAGACCACGCCGGGCGCGACGGGCAACGCGGCATCGCGAAAAAGCGCCTTCATGGCGCCCTTGTCCATGCCGGTGGACGAAGCCAAGACCCCGGACCCGACGTAGGGTACACCAGCGAGCTCCAGCAGACCTTGCACGGTCCCGTCTTCACCGAAAGGGCCATGAAGCACGGGCAGAAAGAGATCGACCGCCAGAGCCGATTCCGCCCCGCTCCCCCGCACCATCAGCGCTCCGGGCTTCGAGGGATCGGCGAGAAGTGTTACTTCCTTCCCCTCGATTCGCAGCGCTCCCCCCGAAAGGACCGCAAGGGGATCACCCGAGGCGATCCACCGCCCCTCCTTCGTTATGCCGATCGGAATCGCTTCGTAGCGCGCCGAATCGAGGGCACGCAACACGGACACCGCCGAGAGCAACGAGATCTCGTGCTCGCCGGAGCGCCCACCAAAGAGCACTCCGATCCGCAGCTTCTTCTCCTTCACCCTAATCTCCGAGTTTCGCGGGCCGATGTTCTCGCTCGTCTTCGCGTATTCATAACCGGTGATCATACACCGATTCACGCCCCCGAGTACTTGCCGCGGATGCTCCACCCCGATAAACTCCGAATCCGCTCCGCAGCTTCCCTCCTGAGGTCCGAACATGCCCGTGTCGATGACCGTCAATCAGAATATCGTCGAAATGGAGTATGCCGTTCGCGGTCCCCTACCGCAGCGTGCCGCTGAGCTCGCCCGCCAGGGCCGCCGCACGATCCCCTGCAATATCGGCAATCCCCAGGCGTTGGGCCAACGACCGATCACCTTCTATCGCCAAGTATTGAGCTTTCTCGAAGCCCCCAAATCGTTGAGTCGCGAGCGAAGGCTGCGCCGCGTCTTCGATGCAAACCCGACGCTCTTTTCCGGGATCGCCGCCGACGACTTCGCCTCGCCCTGGGTGATCGACTACTGCGAGCAGGTGCTCGATCGTCTCGGTTCCGGCATCGGAGCCTACACAGAAAGCAACGGCCCCGCGTTCATTCGCGAAGCCGTCGCCCGCTTCATCGACAACAGAGACGGCGCTGCCGACGCCTCGGGCGTGCCGGCCGATCCCGACTCGATCTTCTTGACCAACGGGGCCAGCGAGGCCGTCCGCTTCATTGTCGATCTTCTCATCGCCGGCGCCGCCGACGGCATCATGATTCCGATCCCTCAGTACCCTCTCTACTCCGCGACAATCAAGAAGGCGGGCGGCCTCCAGGTCGACTACCATCCAGACGAAGAAACCGGATGGACCCTCAATCGAACGACACTCGACGAAGCGATCGAGCGAGCCCGCGATCGACGCATCACCGTAAAGGCGATAGTCGTCATCAATCCCGCCAATCCGACCGGCGCGATACTCCCTGAGCGGAGCGCTCTCGAAGTGGTCGATTTCGCCGAAGAGAACGGATTGGCGATCATTGCCGACGAGGTGTATCAAGACAATCTCTACGGTGCGGAATTCGTGTCGTTCGCAAGGCTCGTCGGCGAACGCGACATTCCGCTCTTCAGCTTGCACAGCACCTCGAAAGGCTTCCACGGAGAGTGCGGAAGAAGGGGCGGATATGTCGAAATCCGAAATCCTATTGCCATCAAGGGCGCGGAAGCGAAACTCGGAGAATTGCTCTTCAAGCAAGCATCGGTCGCCCTCTGCTCCAATACCACCGGGCAATCGCTCACCTACATCATGGCCTCTCCTCCGCCGCCGGGAAGTCCACCGCACGCGCGATTCCGACTCGAGAAAGAAACAATTCTAGCCACCCTTCACGAGAAAGCTACAATGATACGTGAAGCCTTCAAAGAGATGCATGGGGTCGAGTGTTTCGGCCGAACCGGAGCGATGTACCTCTTCCCCCGTCTCGGGCGACTCCCCGCCGGCAAGAGCGATTTCGACTACTGCATGGCCCTGCTGGAAGAGACCGGGCTGTGCACCGTAAACGGATCCGGATTCGGGCAGCGTCCCGGCACGCATCACTTGCGGATCGCTTTCTTGCCGCCCAAGGAGATGTTGGAGCAGGTGTTGCCTGACTGGATCGCATTTCACAACGCTTACGTACATCAGAAAGGCTCTGGGACGAAATAGCCATACCGCCTCGCGACCCACTCGCCGCCCTGAGCGGATCAGGTAGAGCAGTCTGGGACTCAATGCCGATCGCGCCGGCGTCTACCGGTGCACGCTGGCCCCAGAACGGATCGGACTCTTCGAAGCTCTAGCGGGGGATTTCCTGACAGAGCTCGGACACCCGATCGGAAAGTCGTGAAGCGAGCCCGAATGGCTGCGGTTATCATGAAGAGAGGAATATGGGGGGGCGCAGGATGCCGGTCCAGGTAGAGGGGCAACCAGAATGAGACTCCAGATGAGAAGGCACGGGGAAACGCGAGCGCTCTTGCTCGCCCTGCTCGTCCGGGGCGCAGCACTCGGCGCGAACGCACCGATCCAGACAGCCGGCCAAGCGATCGTCTTCACGGCCAAGGTCGACGGGGGGATCGACCTGCCGTTCACTGAGTTAGAGAGGATCGCGCGCAGCCTCGGCACGGTGGAGCGGATCGTCTTCGATCCCGAGATCGGCCCGCACCAAACGCTGAGCCGCACGATTCTGCACGCCGGCTCGCCCGCTCACCGCTACCCGGGCTTCTGGACGGAGTTTCGGCCTTTGCTCGACAGTGCACTCGGCGAGGGATCGGCCACTCTCGATGCTTCGGGTCGCCACGCACGAATCGAGGGCTCGCCCACCACACCCGAAGTGAGCTGGACCATTCCGAACGAAACACGGGCGCCCCTCTTCGCGTCGAGCTGAAGCACGACAATGGGGCTGTGGTCGCAGATGTCACCGTTTACGAAGTGCTCGAGATCGACGAAACCGGCATGGCATACATCCAGCTCGAGTCCGATACACCCTCGCAGTACAGAGTCACTTGGTATCCGCCCGAGCTCAACGTCACCGAATCGCTCACCTATCTATCCGACTGCGAGTGGGTCGAGGATCTGGAGGACGAGCCTCGAGAGGGCTACTTCTTCGCCTTCGAGGACGAGAATTTCGGTTGGGATCCCGGCTACGTCGAGGTCAACTTCGATCTACCCATAGATGCCACGGTGGACTGGCTCGGACTCGAATGGAATGGCATAGGGCTCAAGTACCTCTGGGACAATATCTACGCCTACTACCGCGTGGAAAACACGACGATCTGGAACGGATTCCAGAAGTACATCTACGACTCCTCGTGGATCGACTACTCCCAGGTGTCTGCCGGCGAGTTCCTGACTCCCGGTGAGCGAAACAGGATCCGCTTCGGCGCGACGAACGAGAGCGACTGGTCGGAACATGTCGTGGACACCATGCGCTGGAGCTTCCATGGGTGGCATCCCGGAGAGGGCGCGGGTGTTTCAAGCGCGACGCTAGGGGGGAAAAGCCGCCAATAGATCGGATCAATCGACGTAGCCGAGCGACCTGAGCTTCTCTCGAGTCTCGGCGTCGAACTCTGAGCGTTTCGCGCCCGAGCGACGTGGAGGCTGT
>CAZFNT010000006.1:9957-19355 GCA_964520315.1 uncultured Gemmatimonadota bacterium | reverse complement strand
GACCAGGTCGCGAGCGCGCGCTCGAGCTCGGCGAGGCCGCTTCGCTCTGCCGCTTTCGCGGCGACGATCAGATCGTGTTCTTCCATCGGATCATCGCTCAGGTCGTAGAGCTCGAGTTTGTCGCCACGCCACGGAGTGTGAATCAACTTCAGGGCGCCCACCTGCGCCGATCGCGCCTTCCTACGGTTCGGCCAACTCTGCCCAGCCTCGGCGTCGAAAGGCTGGGTCGCCTCGGCGAAGAGAGCGCGCCGAGAAGGGGCGGGCTCACCCGAGAGCTCCGAGAGAAGCGACTTCCCTCTGAAGGTCTCGGGCGGCTCGACACCGGCCAGCTCCAGCAACGTGGGAGCCAGATCGATCGTAGCGCTCACGGAAGAGGCGACACCCCTTCGCACATCGGGCCCCGTCACGATCAGCGGGATGCGAATACTCGTGTCGTAGACCGTCAACCCGTGATTGAAGGGATCTGAGTGCTCCAGTATCGATTCCCCGTGGTCGGCCGTCACGAAGACGTAAGTGTTCTGCGTCGACGGCAACGCTTCGAGCCCGTCGACGAGGCGCCCGATCTGGTGATCGACATAACGGATCTCGCCCTGGTAGAGCTCGTGCAGCCTGTGCATGGCGGGATCGGCTTCGCCCGTCGCGCGGAAGCGACGGCGAGCCGCCACGATCTCGCCGAACGATCCCGTGACACCCGAATCGACTCCGCCGCTTTTCGAATCGAAGGTCGGAGGGGGCGAGTACGGCCAGTGCGGATCGAAGTAGTGCACCATCGCGAACCAGGGCTGCTCACCGCCGCGGCTTCGCAGCCAAGTGAGCGCGGCGTCGGTCGTCTCGGCGCCCTTTCGGATGACGCGATTCTGAGGCAGCCCGATCGCGAGCGGGAGCTCCTCATCGTAGTGGGCAAAGCCGCGATCCAGTCCGAATCGGGAGCTGAGGCAGTAGCTCGATACGAAGGCCGCGCACACATAACCGGATTCGTTGAGTAGCTCCGGTAGGCTCGGGCTCCCCTCTGGTCGAGGGATGCCGTTGCGATAGACGCCGTGATCGATCGGGTACTCGCTCGTGAGAATCGAGGTGAACGAAGCCAGTGTCGTGGGAACAACGCTCCTGAAGCTATCGAACCGGGACCCGCTCGAAGCCAGCTCATCCATATTCGGTGTCAGATCTCCAACGTGGCCGTAACAGCCCAGATGATCGGCGCGAAGCGTATCGATCACCACCAAGAGGATGTTCGGCCTCTGCGTAGAGGAAGGAGCCCCCCGACCGCACGCGGCCAAGGTCAAGACCGAGATGCACAGGGTTGAGGCAACGCGCGCTTTGCGTCCGCTCCTGATTGCAAGAAAGCCCATAGGTTCGTCCCAATTCCGTCGATTTCTTCTTCGTGCGGACATCGAAAGAGGTAGACTGAGAAGTTGCCCAATTCATGGAGCACATTCAAGCCGCACGGCGACATGATGAGCGCCCGGCGCGGAGTCCGAAACCGGTTTTGACACTAGAGGAAAAAGCGATGTCCACCGAAGTAGACATCTTCATGGATGACGTGATCAACAAGAACCCGGCTCAAAGCGAATTCCACCAAGCTGTGCACGAGGTGGTCGAGTCGGTCCTGCCCGTGGTTGAAACGACACCTGCTTATAAGAAGATGCGGATCCTGGAGCGGCTGGTCGAGCCCGAGCGAGTCCTCATGTTCCGCGTGCCGTGGGTCGACGACCGCGGCGATGTTCAGGTCAACCGCGGCTTCCGCGTCGAGATGAACAGCGCCATCGGCCCCTACAAGGGCGGCCTTCGATTCCACCCGAGCGTGACCCTGGGGATCCTCAAGTTCCTGGCGTTCGAGCAGGTATTCAAGAACGCTCTCACCACGCTGCCGATGGGTGGCGGAAAAGGTGGCTCCGACTTCGACCCGAAGGGGAAGAGCGACGCCGAAGTGATGCGTTTCTGCCAGGCTTTCATGAGCGAGTTGTGGCGACATATCGGCGCCAATACCGACGTTCCCGCCGGTGATATCGGAGTGGGAGGCCGCGAAATCGGCTTTCTCTTCGGACAGTACAAGAAGCTCGCCAACGAGTTCACCGGCGTGCTCACAGGCAAGGGTCTCAACTGGGGCGGTTCCCTGATTCGTCCCGAGGCGACCGGCTACGGGGCCGTCTACTTCGCTCAGGAGATGCTGGCGACACGCGACGAGAGCCTGAAGGGGAAAACCGTAACCGTCTCCGGCTCCGGGAATGTCGCGCAGTACACCATCGAGAAGGTGAACGAGTTCGGCGGCAAGGCGATCACGCTCTCCGACTCCAACGGCACGATCGTCGACGAAGACGGAATCGACGCCGAGAAGGTGGCGTGGGTGATGGACCTCAAGAATGTGCGCCGCGGCCGCATTCACGAGTACGCCGACCAGTTCCCGAACGCGACATACCATGAAGGGCGGCGGCCCTGGTTCGTTCCCTGCGACGTCGCTTTCCCGAGCGCGACACAGAACGAGATCGACGCCGATGACGCCAAGACGCTCTTGGCCAATGGTTGCTACGCTGTCTCTGAAGGCGCCAACATGCCGACCGTGCCCGAGGGTGTCGAGATCTTCAGAGAGGCGAAGATCCTCTACGGCCCAGGCAAAGCCGCCAATGCCGGCGGTGTCGCTACCTCCGGTCTCGAGATGTCGCAGAACGCGCTGCATCTCGGCTGGACGCGCGAGGAGATCGATCGTCGTCTGCAAACGATCATGCGGTCGATTCACTCTTCTTGCGTGCAGTACGGGCGCAACGGCGACTTCATCGACTACGTCAAGGGCGCGAACGTCGCCGGTTTTGTGAAGGTCGCGGATTCGATGCTCGATCAGGGCGTCGTCTGATTGGATCGGAAGTCAAGGTGATCGGCCTGCATCTCTGCTCCCCCGGCTCCCCTCCGAGCCCCAGCCGAACGCGAGGCGGATGAGGGATGCAGGCCAACTTCCCTCCGATGAAGCGCGATTCCTGGTCGCACAAGCTCCAGGAGTTGATGCCGTACAAGGTGCGAGAGATTCTGCTGCTCTCGAGCGCCTACGATGCCTTTGTTCTGGAAGAAGCGGGCACGCTCAGCGGGCAGCTTTTCGGCGAGTACTCGGAGCTTCGGCTCTCCGAAGCACCTCGCATCACCCATGTCTCGACCGGCGCAGAAGCGCTCGAGCTTCTGGAAGCACGCGATTTCGATCTCGTGTTGACCGTGCTGCAGGTCGAGGACATGGGAATTCGGACTTTCGCCCAAAAGGTGAGGGCACTCATTCCGGACATGCCGGTGCTCTTGCTCATCTTCGGCGAGTCCGATCTGCTCGGTTGCCCCGAGGTGGTTACCGACGGTAGTGTCGATAGAGTGTTGCTGTGGACCGGCGATCTGCGGATCCTAATCGCCGGGATCAAGTTGATCGAAGATGTGCGGAACCTGGAGCACGACACCGCGGTCGGTGGTGTGCGCTTTATCATCGTCGTCGAAGATTCGATCCGTCGCTACTCCAACTTCTTGGCGCTGCTCTACTCCGAGCTCTTGGTGCAAGCTCGCTCCTTGATCGCGGAGGGGCTCAACGAGCAGCACCAGATCATGCGGATGCGGGCGCGGGTGAAGATCGTTCTCGCCTGCACCTTCGAAGAGGCCCTTGCTTACTTCCAAAAGTACGAGGATCGAGTCCTCGCATTGATCAGCGACGTCAGCTTTCCTCGCGGCGGAGTCGAGGAGCCCGACGCTGGTTTCGCGTTGCAGCATGTCTTCCGCACTGTCTACCCCGACATGCCGGTGTTGCTTCAATCCGCCAATCCCGACGCCGAAGCCCGAGCCACCGCGCTGGGGCTTGCGTTCGCCGACAAGAACTCTCCGCGGTTGAACAAACAGGTACGACAGTTCTTGAAAACAGGCCTCGGATTCGGGGACTTCGTCTTCCGGGATGTCCGTGAAGTCGAGGTAGCGCGAGCGCGCGATGTCTTCGAGATGGAGCAGTTGCTCACATCGGTCTCCGACGAGACCGTTGCCAGGCACGCCGAACGTAACCACTTCTCGATTTGGCTGGCGGCCCGCTCCCTCTATCCCTTGGCATCGAAGTTTCGCAGACACAGCGTGGCCGACTTCCCCTCGGCCGATGCGCTCCGACAGTTCCTTCTCGGTGCTCTGCGCGACGCGCGCCGCTCCGAGGCGGAGGAGTTGATCTCCGACTTCTCCCGATTGCAGAGCAGCCTCGATTCATCTTTCGTTCGTCTCGCATCCGGCTCGATCGGCGGCAAGGGGCGCGGCATCGCTTTTGTGCGATCGCTCTTGGCCCAGCACGCAGTCGCGGACCGCTTCGAAGGACTCGCGATCCGCATTCCGAAAACGGCCGGAATAGGAACCGACGAGTTCGATCGATTCTTGGAAAACAATATTGTCATGGACGAGATTCTCGCGTGCAAGAGCGACGAGATCGTGCTCGCCCATTTTCTTCGCGGCAAGCTGTCGCCGACGCTGGTCAGGCAGCTAAAAGCGACATTCCGAAGTCTGAGCGGCCCGATCGCGGTTAGATCGTCGAGCCTGCTGGAGGACTCGCGCTTTCAACCCTTCGCCGGGATCTATGCCACCTGGATGCTGCCGAACAACCATCCAAAGCGAGAGGTTCGCTTCACGGAGCTCTGCCTGGCGATAAAGGCGGTGTTTGCCTCTACCTTCCTGCACAATGCGCGCTCCTATTTCTCTGGGGCGCCTCAGGGTTTGGAAGAGGAGAAGATGGCGGTAGTGGTGCAAGAGGTCGTGGGCCAATACCATGGCGACCGTTTCTACCCGCACATGGCCGGCGTCGCGCAATCGCGCAACTTCTACCCAGTCGGCAGCCAACGCGCGGAAGACGGAATCGTGTTGATCGCTCTCGGATTGGGTCACATTGTCGTGAGTGGTGGCACCGTCCTGCGCTTCTCGCCTGGCGCACCGGACGCGTTCCCCCAATTCCCCACCGCTCGGCATTTCTTGCACAACTCACAGAGCGGCTTCTATGCCCTCGATACGACGATGAGCCAGCTCGATTTCGCGAGCGGCAACTGCGAAACGAATCTGCGGCTCTACGATCTTGATCGGGCCGAGCAGGACGGAACCCTGCACCACGTCGGGAGCGTGTTCAGCGCGGCCGATGGCAGAATTCGAGACAGTCTTCGGGAAGACGGGCCGAGGGTCGTATCGTTCCACAACGTGCTCAAATGGGGGTCGATCCCACTGGCCGAGGCACTCGTCGAAGTTCTGAGTATCGTAAGGGAAGGCCTCGGTGCCGAGGCGGATATCGAATTCGCTGTCGACATGGGCGAAGATGAATCGCAGCGGAGCGCTGAGCAAGCCGGGCGCCGGCCCTCGTTGAACATTTTGCAGATTCGTCCGATGACGCGACAGGGCGGGCTCGACCGTCAGGTTCGCTTCAGAGAGACCACCGCGAATCGCATCTTATGCCGCACCACGAGATCGTTGGGGCACGGCGTGATCGACGACATCAAAGACGTCGTCTATGTGACGGTATCGGAGTTGAACGGATCGAGCACGCCAGCGGTCGCGAGAGAAGTGGGCGAGATGAACGCGACGCTTCGATCGCAGGAAGTCCGCTATCTGTTGATCGGACCGGGCCGCTGGGGTACGAGCGATCCGTCTTTGGGTATTCCGGTCGAATGGTCTCAGATCGCCGATGCGCGCATCATTGTGGAGACGGCGTTCGGTGATAGGAGCGTGGATCCCTCTCAAGGCACACACTTCTTCCACAACATCACTTCCAAGCAGATCGGCTACTTGACGCTCAGCGCGTATCCTCACCGAGTCACGCCTAAGGACTTCATCGATCGCCAATGGCTCGATGAGCAGCCGGCCTGTCTGAAGGGCGATACCGTGCGACATGTTCGCCTCGAGAGACCACTGCTCGCCTATCTCGACGGGCGTAAGGGCCACGCGACGATCCTCAAGTCAGGCTGCGACGAAGAGTTCGACGATAGAGCGCCGGAAGAACGATACTGATCGGTTCTCGGCTCTACGCCGTCGGCTGCCAACGTCGAACCGTCTCGTCCATGCTCTGGCCTGAGTAGAGCTGGTGGTAGAGGCCACGGAGCGCCATCAACTCTTGATGCGTTCCCTGTTCCGCGATCCGACCCGAGTCGATCAGCAGAATTCGGTCGGCCGAGCGTACGGTCGTGAGTCGATGCGCAATGATAACGCTGAGCCTGCCGCGAAATGCCGACTCGAGCCCCCGCTGAATCCGCTGCTCCGTCTCGGCGTCCACAGATGAAGTCGCCTCGTCGAGCACCAGAATCTGAGGGTCGCGAATGACCGCCCGCGCCAGCGAAACCAGTTGCCGTTGCCCGGATGAAAGCCTCCCTCCGCCTTCGCCCACATCGGTGTCGTAGCCGCTCTCCAACGACAAGAGCGCATCGTGAGCAGCAACCAGCCGCGCTGCATTCTCAACCTCCTCGTCGGTGGCTTCGAGTCGACCGTAGCGGATATTCTCGCGTACCGATCCGCGGAAGAGGTGGGGTGCCTGGAGCACAACACTCGTGATCGACTCCAACCACCCGAGGCTTCGCGAGCGGTAATCCACACCATCGAAAAGGACCTGCCCATCGGTCGGTTCGTAGAAACGCGAGAGGATACCGGCGATCGTCGTCTTGCCGGCGCCGGTAGCCCCGACTAGAGCGATCGTCTCGCCGGCGCGCAGTGTCAGACTGAAATCCGAGAGCACCTTTTGCCCGCCTTCGTATTCGAATCCGACCCCTCTGAATTCGACCGTTTCGAAATGCGAAGGGTAGCCATCCTCGGCCGTACCGGGCTCCACGCGCTCATCTGCGACCCGCGCAAGAACCTCTTCCGAATCGCGGATTTCAGGAACGGTCTCCACCAATCCGAGTACACGCTCCGCCGACGCCTGCGCCATCTGCAGATCGGCCATGACCGCGGCGACTTCTTGCACCGGATCGAAGAAATGCCGTGCATAGATCATGAAAGCCAGCAGTGTGCCAAGGCTCAACGTTCCACCCAGCACCTGCACTCCGCCGTACATCAAAGCCATGGCAGCGCCGATGCTACCGAGCGTCAAGACGAGCGGCAGGTAGACCGCCGACTGCAGAGCATTCCGCACGGAGGCGCCATAGAGACGATCGGACTGTGACACGAACCTGTTCAGATTCTCCCTTTCACGCCCAAACGCCTTGGTGGTTCGTACGCCCATGACCGATTCGTTGTAGGTGGCTGTCACTGTAGAGTTCGTCTTGCGCACTTCGCGAGCGCTCAGCAGGATTCTCCGCTGGAAGATGCGGCTGATCACCATGAGCGGCGGAACGACCAAGAGCACCACGCAGGCGAGCTGCCAGTTCAACATGAACATCACGAAGGTGATCGCAACGAGCGAGCTGCCGCCCCACACAAGATCGAACGACCCCCATGCCACGATATTCGAAAGGCGGTCGCAATCCGAAGTCATGCGCGCCATCAGCCATCCGACCGGCCGGCGGTCGAAGTATGAGAACGACAACTCCTGAAGTCTCGCGAACCCTGCTTGGCGGATATCGTAGCTCACATGCTTCGCCAATCGCTCCGCACAATGAATGAAGAGCCACACTTCGACGGCAAGCACCGCGGTCAGAGCCGCATAAGCCGCCACGAAGGGCCGCAGATCGAAGTGCGTCCCGGATTGCTCGATGCGGTCGATCAACGATCTTGTGACAAGAGGGAAAAGGGTGTCGCAGATTGCGGTGGCGACACCGGTGACAACCAATACGATCAGATCGCGGCGATGAGGACGCGCGAAGCGGAGGATCCGCTTCCACGCCGACCAGTCGACCGAGATTCGGCTCTCATCTGAATGGGCCATAGTGCCGTCACCTCACATCCGCGTTGCCCGGCGCCATGTCCGCGGCAAGCTCGCTTTCGAATGTCGTTTGCAGCCGCCAAAGCCTGGCGTAGGGCCCGGCCCGGGCCACGAGATCGCTGTGCGTGCCGTGCTCGCAGACCCGTCCTTCATTCAGCACGAGGATTCTGTCTGCATGGGCCAGAGTCGATAGGCGGTGCGCGATGATGAGCGTCGTGCGGCGCCCGCGACGTGCGCTCATGGCGCTTCGAATCCGCCCCTCGGTCTTCGGATCGACCGCGCTGAGCGTGTCGTCGAGAATGAGAACGTCGGGATCAGCGAGAATTGCGCGCGACAGAGAAATCCGCTGCCGCTGGCCTCCCGAAAGCGTGACGCCACGTTCTCCGACCATTGTTTCGTAACCCTGCTCGAAGCTCTCTATCGAATCGTGGACGCATGCGGTCTCCGCCGCTTCCACGACCTCAGATGCGCTCGCGTCATCACGACCGATCCGTACGTTCTCCCCGACCGTTCGAGAGAAGAGAAAAGGATCCTGCAGCGCTGCGCAGATCCGCGCCCGCACCGAAGTGCGATCGATTTCAGCAAGGTCTCGGCCCTCGAGCTCGATCGCTCCATCAGCGTAGTCGTAGAGACGAATCAGCAGGTGCATGAGAGTCGATTTACCGGCACCTGGCGGCCCGACGATCGCAAGCGTTTCAGCCGGTTCGACGCTGAACGACACGTTGCTCAGCGCCCGCGTGCCGTCTTCGTGAACAAAAGACAGATTCCGTACATCGATTCGACCAGGCTGTTTCTGAGCAATGATCGGATCTCCGTCGCTCGATTCCCTGGGCACCTTGAGAATCTCCTCGATCCGCCCCATCGCGACAACCGCTTTGCCCAACTCCGTCAGGATTTGCCCGAGCTGACGGATCGGCCAGACCAGCATGTTGATGTACGACACGAAAGCAAAATACGTACCGATCGTCAGAGAGCCGTCGATCGCCCGCGCGGCGCCTACCAGTAGTACTACCCCAACCTGGGTCATGCAGAGCAGATCCGACAAGCCCCAGTAACGCGCTTTGAGCCGCGAGACGGCGAAGGAGTCGTCGCGGTAAGCAAGAGCGCGCTCGCTGAAACGAGCGATCTCGAAATCTCGTCGGCCGAAGGCGCGCGCCACGCGGATCCCGGTCAAATTCTCTTGGAGAACCGACGTTAGCGCCCCCTCCGCCTCGTCCGCCTTTGTAAAAAGCGTCTTGACACGCCGAAAAAACCACGTCGAAAAGACGACGATAAGGGGAATCACGGCCAGCGAAACCGCGGTCATGCGCAGATCGAGCGACGCCAAAAGGGGAACGAGGATCGCAAGCATGAGCACCGCTCGGCCGATCTGCACGAGCTGCATTGTGAGGAAGATCCGAAGCGTGTCGACGTCGGAAGTGCACCGCTGCACCAGATCGCCCGTGTCGGCGCGATCGAAGTAGGTGCAAGGCAGATGCTGCAAGTGATCGAAGAGGCGGTCCCGAACCTGTTTGGCGATTCCGTGCGACGCCTCGGCGACCCACCGCCCTTTTGCGTACATGCACAGAGCGGACAG